>JBLKOV010000002.1:0-18490 GCA_047603085.1 Candidatus Woesearchaeota archaeon | reverse complement strand
TATGCACGTGATGCATGTCCACAAGGATTACTTGGAATTAATGCAGAACAATTTGAAAAGTATGTTGAATATATTGCCGATAGAAGACTTGAACGAATTGGTCTTCCAAAACAATATAACCAAGAAAATCCATTCCCTTGGATGAGTCAGTCAACAGACTTGAGTAAAGAAAAAAACTTTTTTGAAACTCGAGTAACTGAATATCAATCATCCGGAAATCTCGACTGGGATGATTAAATTTCGTTTCGCAAATTGACAAAGAAACGAGAGAAAACAAACAAACAAGTAGGTCATTTTTGACCAACTTCTTCTTTTTTTCTTTTCAAAACAGAAATCATTCTTGGTAATTCTTAAAAGAAAAAATAAATTTTTACAATACACTAAATAATGACAACACCTTTGGAACCAAAAAGGTATTTAAATGTCTTGCAACACAATATCTTGTGTTACAAAAGAAATAAAACACTGTATCTTGTGTTTTTTGGGTGAACAAATGAAAAATGAATTTATTGAATTAGTGGATGGATATCTCAGTGAAAATGATTGGCGTGTAAAAGAAAATAGTAATGTAAAATATTCTTTTTCTGGTTTATTACTTCATGCCGCAGGTAGCGTATTAGCAAATTATACTTTGTCATTATATCCAGAACATATAGCAAAAAAACATAAGAATGGGGATTTTCACATTCATGATTTATCAATGGGTATTGCAGGATATTGTGCAGGCTGGTCATTAAAACAATTATTACTTGAAGGATTTAATGGTGTACCTGGAAAAGTTGAATCGGCAGCACCAAAACATTTTGCTACTGCGCTTGGACAAATAATAAATTTTTTAGGAACATTACAAAACGAATGGGCAGGTGCAATGGCGTTTAGTTCATTTGATACGTATCTTGCACCATTTGTTCGAAATGACGAGCTGGATTATACACAAATTAAACAATTGATTCAGCAATTTGTCTTCAATCTTAATGTCTCATCGCGTTGGGGCGGGCAGACTCCCTTTACCAACCTTACATTGGATTGGACTGTCCCTGAAGATATGAAAGATGAAAAAGTCATCTTAGGCGGCGAGTATAGGGATTCTACGTATAAAGACTATCAAAAAGAAATGGATCTTATCAATCGCGCATTTTTAGAGGTCATGATTGAAGGAGATCATAAAGGAAGAATTTTTACTTTTCCAATACCAACATATAATATAACAAAAACATTTAATTGGGATAATGAAAACGCACAAAAATTATTTGAAATGACTGCAAAATATGGAACACCGTATTTTCAAAATTTTGTTACGAGCGATTTAAAACCAACAGATGTGCGTAGTATGTGTTGCCGATTACAAATGGATCTTCGAGAACTTCGAAATAAGTCTGGTGGATTATTTGGTTCAGGTGAATCAACAGGATCAGTTGGTGTTGTGACAATCAATCTTCCGCGAATAGGATACTGTGCACAAACAGAAGAAGAATTTTTTACGATTCTTGCAAGTCACATGGATGATGCGTACGAGAGTTTAGAGTTGAAACGACGTATAGTTGAAGATTTTATGGAAAAAGGATTATTTCCGTACACAAAACGATACTTGGGTTCTTTGAAAAATCATTTTTCTACAATTGGTTTAAATGGTATGAATGAAGCTTTAATGAATTTCTTTGAAAAAGACGTAACAATTGTATCTGAAAAAGGAAGAGCGTTTGCCTTAAAAATACTAGATTTTATGCGGGAAAGAATTCAAGGTTACCAAGAAAAATCACATAATATCTATAATTTAGAAGCAACACCTGCTGAGGGTACAGCATATAGATTCGCACGAATGGATAGACAACGGTATCCTGATATTTTAGCTCAAGGGACAAGCGACCCCTATTATACGAATTCATCTCAATTACCAGTTGATTTCACAAATGATATATTTGAAGCATTGGATTTACAAGCTGAATTACAATCAAAATATACGGGTGGGACCGTATTTCACGGGTTTATTGGTGAGCAAATCAAAGATGTAGAAGTTTGTAAAAAGTTAGTCAAAAAAATTGCGTATAATTACAAATTACCATATTATACCATAACACCAACATTTAGTATATGTCCTGTTCACGGATATATTGCGGGGGAACATCATATTTGTCCAAAATGTATACAGGAAAAAGAACAAGCAGAGGTAAAACAATGAATGAACCATGTAAATGTGATGTCTATAGTAGAGTAGTAGGATACTTTAGACCAGTAGATAATTGGAACGAAGGAAAACGTGCAGAGTACGAGGAACGTAAAGAATTTGTGGTACAAAGAGAATCAGTTCATACATCCGATTCACTTGTTGATTGGCAGGGAACTCCAAAAAAATGTATTTTAGTAACAACGCCGTCATGTCCAAATTGTACGTATGTGAAAAAACATTTAGAAAAAAATGAATTTCCTTTTGAAATTGCAGATGCGACAACAACAGCGGGTTTTGATCTTGCAAAAAAGCATCAAATCTCGAGTGTACCTTCAGCTATTTTCATGGACGAACAAGATGAAACGGTAACTGTTGAATTAGGTCAAGAAAAAATATTATCCTTTTTAGCAAAGATATGATATTTCACGGCTTACAAAAAACGAGTCTTGTAGACTTTCCACAAACTATTTGTGCAACTTTATTCACCAAGGGTTGCAATATGCGATGTGGATATTGTCATAATCCTGATTTAGTACTTCCTCAGAAGAAAGTGCCAAGTATTTCTGAGGAAGACATTTTTTCTTTTTTAGATAATAAAAAAAATGTCTTAGAAGGAATTTGTATTACGGGTGGAGAACCGACATTACATCGGGATTTATACAATTTCTGTGTGAAAGTCAAAAAAAGGGGATTGAAAATAAAACTGGATACGAATGGGACGAATCCTCAAATTGTGCAAAAACTTATTGACGAAAAATTAGTTGATTATATTGCAATGGATATTAAAGCTCCAAAAGAAAAGTATAGTTTGGTTTCTAAATTACATCCGTCTTTGGTCGAGAAAGTATTTCAAACAGTTGCAATACTTCAATCCTCATCCATACTTTTTGAGTTTCGCTCCACAATTGTTCGCGACGTACACACCATTGAAGATATTCGGCAGATGATTCATCAAGTTTCTCCTGTAGATACATTTATCTTGCAAAGATCGTTAAATGCAAACGCAATGGATAATCGAATACGAACGATTCCATCTTTTACTGATGATGAAATGAATGATTTTGTAAACAACCTTCGTGTAGAATGTCCGTCTTTGTCTTGGCGTTAAGAATCTAAGATTTTATAAAGAGTTTGGATATTCTTTTTCGTATGAAACTCATTCTTATTCGACATGGACAAACAGAGTATAATGCTCAAAAAATACATCAACCATTTGATAGTGATTTATCAGAATTGGGTCGAGAACAAGCAAAAAATCTGTGTTCGTTTTTTGACACATATACATTTGATACATTATTTGTCAGTGAAATGAAACGAACATCTCAAACAGCATCACAATTTACGACAATGAAACCAATAGTGGATGGACGGTTAAATGAAATTTTTTCTGGAGATTTTGTGGGAACACCATATGGTACTGTGCGAAAAGAAGGCGAAAAAGTGGGAAAAGATTTTTATTCCTATCAACCACCAAATGGAACATCTCCAAAAATGGTTTATGAAGCAGTAAGTGATTGGTATGAAGAAATCAAAAAAACATATGCTCAGAAAACAGTTGTTGCAGTCACTCATAAAGGTGTGATAAAATTATTATTAGCTCATGTGAAGAGAGATAATCCTGCTGATGAATTAGACATTCCAATTCGTAACTGTAGTCTGACGATTATCGAGGATGATGCAGTCATCAAGGTGAATTTTGTAGTGAAGTAATAACATTTATAAAAAAGAATATCTCAAATAGTACTATGTATGACATAGTCATTGGTCGAAACGCAAGCGATAAGGCCAAGTTTGGAAAAAGAGGAACTATTCTTATTGGAAAACAATATGTTCAAATGGGACAAACAACGAGTTTGTCTAATGATATATATATGGATATTGCAAGTGCCCACGTTCTCTTTGTTTGCGGTAAAAGGGGGGGAGGAAAGTCGTACACTCTCGGAGTTATTGCAGAAGGACTAGCAGATATTGAACCTGAGATTGCGCAGAATTTATCTATTATTATTTTAGATACAATGGGTATTTATTGGACAATGAAATATCCGAATAAACAAGATGAAGATTTACTTCGTCAATGGAATTTAGAACCAAAAGGATTAGACGTTGTTATTTATACTCCAGTGGGATATTATAAAAAATATAAAGAAGAAGGAATACCAACTGATAAACCATTTTCAATTAAACCAACTGAGTTAAGTGCAACAGATTGGTGTATGGCGTTTTCTATAGGGGAGAATTCTGAGATTGGTGTTCTTATTCAACGAACAATATATAACTTAGGTGAAGATGAAATTGATTATGATATTCAAACTATCATTGATACTGTTAAAAAAGATACCGAAGCAAGCGATGTTACAAAACAAGCCGTTGTAAACTTATTCACAAACGCAAGCCACTGGGGTCTGTTTGATAAAAATGGTACTCCATTATCAGAACTAGCACAAGGTGGTCAAGTTACTATTTTAGATGTTTCTTGTTATGCAACACAACAAGGAAGTTGGGCTATAAAACAAATGGCTGTGGGTTTAGTTGCACAAAAATTATTCATTAATCGTATGATTTCACGAAAAGACGAAGAGTTTAAAGAAGTACATAAAAATATAAACTATTTTACAGAGAGTGAAGATGACGGAGGAAAACAAGAAGATCCATTAGTCTGGCTTGTTATTGATGAAGCTCACGAGTTTTTACCAAAAGATGAGAAAGTCGCATCCTCTGATCCACTTATTACTATTTTACGTGAAGGACGGCAACCAGGAATTTCTTTAATTCTTGCAACACAACAACCAGGAAAAATTCATACGGATGTTCTTACACAATCTGATACTGTTTTATCACATCGAATCACAGCAAAAATAGATACTGATGCGTTAGGAACATTAATGCAGAGCTATATGCGAAGTGGTTTAACAGAATATTTAGATACTTTGCCTCGGGTGAAAGGTTCAGGTGTTATTTTTGATGATACTAATGAAAAAATGTTTGCAATGCGAATACGGCCTCGATTCACGTGGCATGGTGGTTCATCACCAACTGCAATTCCAAAAAAGAAAAAATATTTTGAAGAAAAATGACGAAGAAAAAATTATTTGACACAGTTATATTTGACTTAGATAACACATTATATCCCTATCATGAAAATCATGTGCGAGGTGTGAAAGCAGCACATAAAATATATACGAAAAAATATCGTTGTTCATTTGCAAGTTTTTTGCAAAAATTCATGTACTATGAAGAACAAAATAATAAACTCTTACCAAAGCAAGCTGCAGCTCATGATAGGCGGTTATTTTTTCAACATATGTTTGAAAAAGAACATAATAAGATAGAGTACAGAATGGTTCTTGATATGTATGAGGCATACTGGCATGCAATGATTAAAGGAATAAAATTAGATGCTGGTGTTCGTAAACTTTTCAAATGGTTGAAAAAACATGATATCAAAATAGGCCTTATAACAGATTTAACCGTTGATGTTCAATTTCGAAAAATTATTCATACTAAACTTGAAGATGCCTTTGATGTCATTGTAACGAGTGAAGAAGCTGGTATTGAAAAACCGCATAAAAAAATATTTCAACTTTGTCTGAAAAAATTAGGTTCTCGACCACAGAAATCAATTATGATTGGTGATAATTTTCAACGTGATATACTTGGTGCACAATCATTACGTATGAAAACAATATGGGTTAAACGTGACCAAAAAAATGAAACAAAGAAAAAACCTGATTTTGTTGTTAAATATGCGGATGACATTCAAGAAATTCTAGAGAGCTTGTATTTTGGGTTAGAGTAATTATCGATAAAGTATAGCACCTAAAATAACAAGAAAGTTAATAACTGAACAAATAATATTTGTATATATTATCGGTCGTTCTTTATGAATTATACCATAAATTAACCATGCAATTGAGTTAAATAAGTATGCAGACCATGCAATGATTGAAACACCTGATGCATTCTGAGTTATCCAAATTTTAAATACTTGTGAGGACGTGATAATTGGAACGCCAATACCAACAAAATAGATAAACGTATCATAAAACGCGATAAATTTTTTATTAGGTACTTTCTTATTTTGTCTTTTTGTTCGGATATGATGATGATGTAGTCCAAAATTATGTCCCATATCTCTTCTGTGTTATTGTCATATAAATAGTTTTTTATAAAAAAACATGAAATTATTTAAACACAAAAGGTCCACAATCTCCTATGAATAAAGGATTATTATTTACATTTGAAGGAATTGATTATGCAGGAAAATCAACGGTTGTCAAAGAAATTACTCAAAAATTGCAAGAGCAAGGTCATGTAGTTTCAAAATTACGTTTTTATGAACCGGGGGGTACACCATATGCTGATTTGCTTCGGATGTTTATCAAAAAAACACATGATACTTCCTTTGCTCAGACATATGGTAGTCATTTAAAAGATACTGTTTCTGACACAGAAATGAGTCCTTTAGGACAAGCACTCAGTTTTTTTTGTGCGCGTGAGCATCAATTCTATACAAAGATTCGTTCTGAAATTGAAGAGGGAAAAATTGTATTACTTGATAGATCGGTAGATTCAACAGCGGTGTATCAAGGACACGCACAAAATCCAGGTTTATTATCTTGGATAAGAGAAACAAATGCATTAATTTTATCCCAAGCTAATCTGCATATAACCCAAACATATTTGATACATATATCTATGGACGAACGAAAAAAACGTATGGAATCACGCGGTATTGAACAAGCAGATAGATTTGAGTCTCAAGGAGATATATTTGCAGAAAAAATACAACAAGGGTATGTAGCTGAAAAAAATCATTATGATTCATTACCAAACACTCATCCACAATATCAAAGAATACACATGATTAATGGAGAGCAATCAATTTCTGGAGTTGTAGATGAAGTATATGCTCATATGATGCGGTGTTTAGAAAAACAGAAATAAGAGAATTGATATACCAACACCCATAAGATATGGGTATGAGAGTAAGAACAGTTTTTCGAGATGTTTTTTGTAGGATAATACAAATTTTTCTTTTGTCACATGTTTTTGTCCGATGTCACTTGCCCAAACTATTTGGAGTAGGACAAAAATAGCAGTAACCAGAAAAAGTACTGGAATATCTGCAAAAATAAGATACGCAATAACTGGAAATAGTCCGAAAAATAAGGTATATTTATACATAGGTTGAAATATTCCTATTAAAAGAATTATAAGTACTGCAAAAAGAATCCAAGAGGAATATAATAAGAGTAGGATACCAAAAAAAAGTATTGTGAGAATGGACTCCATTCTGTGAAAATATTTTTTTCCTGGTTTGAGTTCTTCAGGGGTTAATCGAGTAATAAGTCCTCCAATGTAGAATGAAAGATATACTACGCTGATAAAGAGTATAAATATTATGATATCCATAGCATGTTGTCTTTAAATCTTCTATATAAAACTATGTGTTTTTGAAACAATAACTCGTTTTTACGGTAGTACCAAATATCTGATACATTTTTAAAATAGAAACATTCATTCATGTTTTATGTCCTGGAAAAAACAAATCTCACTTTTACTCGTTGGTTTATGTATTGGATATATGCTTGTTGTTTTACTTATGTATACTCAACAAGAATTTTTCATTTATTATCCATCCCAACAACCATTTGGCGATTGTCCGCAACTTCCAGGTTTTGAACCAAAAATATTGTCGGATTTTGCACGTGGATATTATCTTGCACATGAAGCAGACACAGCAAAAATAACAGTTGTGTATCATGGTAATGCTGGTTCTGCATGTCACCGTTCATATATGCTTCCGGTGTTACAACAAAAAAATACTTCTATTTTTATTGCTGAATATCCAGGATATAGCGATCATCATTTGCAACCTACAAAAGCCAATTTTCTCCAAATGGTCTATGATGTTATTGATTTTCTAGATCAACAGAATTATACACAGACACAAATCTTGGGTGAAAGCTTAGGAACTGCTGTGAGTGCATATCACGCAAAAAATGCGGATGTGAAATCCCTCGTACTCATATCACCCTTTCCTTCTTTACAAGATGTTGCACGGATACATTATTCTTTTCTTCCTGTTCGATTAATGCAAAGAAATAATTTTCAGACACAGCAGTGGTTGAAAAACTACGAAGGGAGTGTTCAAATTATTGTTGCTGAAAATGATAGAATCGTTCCTCCCTCACTTTCAAAAAAACTTTATGATAACCTCAATGCTTCGCATAAAGAATTTCATAGTATTTCTGATACCACGCACAATACTATCTGGTCTTCACCAGAAATAGAGGATATAATCCTCGCTATTTCTAAAAGTTAGGATAATTGACGAAGATATTCTTTTACAACAGTTAATACTTCATCAAAATATTTTTCAGAACATCTATATGTTCCTGCACATGGATGTCCACCACCGTCAGCAAATGCAAGCGGTACTTTCTCTTGGATGAGTTCTAATAACTGTGGGAAGTTAAAAGATGACTTTTCATCAGCTCTAAATGTGACTGAATTAGGTGTTGTTCCCAATGTTACAAGTGGTTTAGGTGAATCGTTCATATGCAGTTCATGAATGATTTCAACCATTGTTCCAAGTCTTGGATAGAAATCTCTTTGCGTGATACTATCAACTGGGAAATATGTCACATGTACTGAAGGAAATTCTTCTTGGGATATGAGCGATTGCGCCTGTGTTTTAATTTTTCCAATTCTTTGATCAAGTTCAGTTATGAGTGAATCGACAAGTTTTTTTTGCATGTTTTTATCTTCAAATCCTAATAGTACATCAAAGTAATCTTTTCCATCAAGATTTCGTAAATTAGATACGGTAAAATCAATACTTCGCGCAATTTGTTCGAGGTATTCTCTATCATATCCATCTTTTTGAGCCAAATTATAATATTCTTGAGCGAATTCATCAGGGACTCTATCTCCCCCCTTTGTTGCAGAAATTGCCGAGATGATATGTGGATTTTCAACATCTTTTCGAATCATTCTTGCAAGTTCTGAACATAAAATACCTGCCGAGTATTCTTCTGGTGAATCAACCAAATGAGGATTCACATGGTAGTCAACTAAAGAGTTAACTTCTTCACTTACAGGGTGATGATCAATGACGATGACTTCACATCCAAGTATTTTTAATTGTTTTATCGGAAGAATATTTTCAGGCCCACTACCTAAGTCTGTCAGGATAACTAGTGGATTTTCTTCTTTAAATCGAGTTTTAAGGAGTAAAAATTGTGCAATATCTTTTGTGACATCTTCAATATTATAAAAAGGCGTTTGGGATGGCATTCGCCTGAATTTTTCCCATGCTGCTTGACGCTTTTCATTTGTTTTCTCAATAAGTGGAACAATTGCTCTGTCAAGAATTAAACCTGAACAAAAACCATCTGTGTCATTATGATGTTTGAGAAAAATTCGTTGTTTATCGCCTATTGCTTTTCGAATACGAGCAGCGACCTTTTCTAAAGATGGTCTAAGTTTTTCAAAAAACTCAGTATTTGCCATGAATTGTATGTTCTGTGCTTGGGGTTGAATAGTTATAGGTTGAAATTGTGGTCTTCTATTTGACCGAAATTGTCTATTTTTTTGAAATTCGTTTCTTTCCATATTTTTTCACAATAGGAGGATTTTCTTACCCTATAAAAAGGTTATGACTGTCAAATCATATTTTTCAAATAGGCACTGTCATAAAAACGAGTGATTTTTACATCCTCAGGTCAAAACTTCTTAAGAAACTATGACTCGTGCGTGGCAGGGGGATGTCCCTTACAGGGATGCAGCACAGGTAAAAAGAGGTTCATAAGTTTTGAAGATGTATAAATCACTCAAAAAATTGGCAGTGCTTTCAAATAACAATATTTAAAAACCCGAAAGTGTCAAAGTTCTAAATGGCTGATACGATTCTCAAGGTTGAGAATCTCTTTAAAAGTTATAATAAAAAAGAGGTTCTTAAATGTATTAATCTAGAAATACGCCCTGGTGAAATATTTGGTATTATTGGAACAAGTGGTTCTGGTAAAACAACATTATTAAATTCACTTATTGGCTTTGTTCGCCCTGATTCTGGTGCAATTTTATTTAAAAGTCCACATTTACTTTCCTATGATGAAAAAGATACGAGTTCATTTCGAAATGTCTTAGAATATCATCAAACAGTCAAAAAGAACTTTGGGTTTGCAGCACAATCTCCATCAGTGTATAAAAAACTAACACTGACAGAAAATCTTGGATTATTTGGAACATTGTATGATTTACCAAGAGATGCAAGAGAAACAAATACGAAAATTTTACTTAAACTCATGGGTTTATTTGAATTTCGGGACAATTTAGCCGAGAACTTATCAGGGGGTATGATTAAACGATTAGATATTGCCTGTTCACTCATTCATGATCCGAAAATTTTGATTTTAGATGAGCCAACTGCTGATCTTGACCCGTATTTACGAAAACAAATGTGGTATCTGATACGAAAAATTAATAGTAAGGGAACCACGATTATACTCTCATCTCACTTTTTAGATGAGTTAGAAGAACTCTGTGATAGAATTGGTATTTTACATGATGGAAAAGTTGAGAGTTATGGTACACCTGCTCAATTAAAACGAATATATCAACCAAAAGATGAAGTTCATGTATGTACGACCTATCACCGATATGATATACTGCAGGAAAAATTATTATCCCATAAATCTGAATTAAAAATTCATGATATGCGTGATGTCGGAACAGAACTGATTATTAGAACAAAACTTCCACTTGAAACTGTACAGATTGTCGCAAAAATTACATCTCAAATCCAAGATCACATAGTTGATTTACGTATGAATAGACCATCGATGAACGAAATATTTGAGGATATTATACATTCAAAGGAGCAAAATGAAAGCAAAGATAATTAAACTCATAGATAAGAATTTTAAATTAATTCTTCGATCAAAAGTCTCATCTTTAATAATATTTTTTGGTCCTTTACTTGTCTTATTCTTAGCAGGTTTTGCATTTAGTTCAAGTGATGACTTAGATTTACAAATTGGTGTACACTATTTTAATGAAACAAATTTGACCGTTCAATTTATTGATTCGTTATCTGAGCGATTCATTGTGTTTGAGTATGACGAACGTCAGGATTGTATTGATGATGTTCGAAGTTTAGTTCGAAACGGATGTATTGGGTTTTCACCTGATTTTGAATTGGCTGATGGTTCAGAAAATATTGTGACATTATATGTTGATAATTCACAAGTAAATATTGTAGATCTTATTCAAAACTCTATAAACTCAGTTATTTTTGCACAAACAAGCACAATCAGTGCAGATTTGACAACTGTTCTTTTAACATCAATAAATGATGTTTCTCAAAGATTAACTAATTGGCGTTCAAACATAAATACAAATATTATAGGTTTACAAAATGAATTACTCACAAGTATTGATTCGTCAAGCTCGCAATTAAGCGATATTGATTCGGATACGAGTGATTCACAAATAGTACTTAATGCCTTAACGACAAATCGTGATTCTGTTGATGCAACACTTTCTCAGGCAAAAAATAAAGCCGATGATGCAATTCGTATACTTGATAGACTCATTCGTGATGTTGAAGATACAAATCATTCTAATAGTGCAATTACAAGCATTACAAATAATGCTCGTTCAGATTTACAGGATTTAGAACGTGCAAATAATCAATCGACGAATATACAAGATTTTATTCAAACAATGGATAATGCTATTAGTTTTATTACTGATATGAGCGAACGATTAGAACGAGCAGGTCAAGTTCGAAGCGATTTAAATCAAAGATTTACACAAAATAGAGAACTCATATCTGATACCAGACAGCAGTTGACTATTATGGCAGTAGAAATGGAAGTGACAAATACTGTGTTGTCAAATATTAAAATTACTGATGCGCAAAGTATTGTGAATCCAGTTATTTCAACAGTAGAGCCCGTGACTACGACAAATTCCCGGTTAGATTATATTTTTCCAAGTCTTATGATTCTTGTCATAATGTTCGTTTCAATTATGTTGGGTGCGACAATGGTTGTGATAGAAAAACTCTCACCTGCAAAGTTTCGATTATTTACAACACCAACAGCAGATATTACATTTATTACAAGTATATTTATATCCACAATAGTGGTTGCAATTTATCAAATAACGTTACTCTTATTTGTAGCTGAATTTGTATTTGCAATTGATGTTTTTTCAAATATTCATAACAGCCTTCCAATACTGTTATTTGCGGCAATTATCTTTACCTTACTTGGAATGGGTATTGGATATCTCTTTTCAAATGAACAAACAACAATTCTTGCAGCTATTTCCTTGGGAAGTGCATTCATTCTTGTCTCGGATTTAATTTTACCACTTGAAACGATTTCTGAATCACTCCAACAATATATTATATTTACTCCATTTGTCTTACTGAGTTCATTATTACGAAGAACAATGCTTTTTGAGGCGAGCATGTTTGATTTTTTACCTCAGTTAGGGATTGTGTTTGGAATTTCGGTACTCTTATTCGTGTTAATTATCGGAACCCATAAACTTTTAAAATTCATTTTCCTTTTCAATCATTTACGATATAAAGCTCCAAAGGTAAAATAAGATGAATCCTACAATAATAATTCTATTCCCACTTGTTTCGTGGCTTGTGTCTCAATTGCTGAAAAATATAGTTTTTTGGTTTTCAGAAAGAAAAATATCTGCAAAATATCTCTTAACAGATGGGGGTATTCCAAGTTCACATTCAGCAGTTATGACGAGTCTCACAATTGGTATTTATCTGGTAGAAGGATTTAGTCCAGTATTCTATTTGTCAGGTATTGTCAGTTTAATTGTCTTTCGCGATGCATTTGGTGTTCGATTAGAAAGTTCAAAACAAGCAAAAGTGTTAAATGAACTGTTAGCAAAAGAACATTCGCACAAAGTATTATCTGAACTGATTGGACATACGAAAAAACAAGTGTTTGCAGGCATCCTTACAGGAGTATTCGTATCACTTATTTTACTGAGTATATTGTAAAAAGAACAAAACAGTATTATTTCTGTTCTGATATATCGAGTTTGAGTGATAGTTCTTTGAGTTGTTGTTCACTAATCTGTGATGGAGAACCATCCATTGGACATTGTGCGTGTTTGTTTTTTGGAAACGCAATAACCTCTCGAATATCATGTGTACCAAGCAATAATGCAATTGACCTATCCAAACCTAATCCCATTCCTGCGTGAATTGGACCGCCGTATTGATATGCCTTTAACAAGAATCCGAATTTGTCTTGTGCTTCTTCTTCATCAAATCCAACAACTTTCATTATTTCTTTTTGTATATCCGGTTGTGAGACTCGAATCGCACCTGAACCTAATTCAACACCATTTAAGACGATATCAAATAAATCTCCAAGCACATTTTCAGGCTCAGTACTGATTTTTTCAACCCATTCTTTTTTTGGCATAACAAACATATTATGCATGGCATCCCATTTTTTTTCATCAGGATTCCATTCAAAGAGTGGGAAGTCATTAATCCAACAAAAGGCATATGTATCTTTTGGAATGAGATTCAAATCTTCACCTAATTTTAATCGTAATCGTGCAATAATGTCATTACATTGAGCTGGTTTGTCTGCGATAAAAAAGACCATGCTTCCAGGTTTTGCTCCGACTTTTTGAATAAGTTGTGTTTGAATATCTTGTGAAAAATATTTTGCAATATTACTTTCTAATCCATTTTCGGTAACTCTCATCCAAGCCATACCTTTTGATCCTATTTTTTGACAATATTCAATATATCGATCAACTTCTTTTCTTGGAATATCAGTTGGTGGGTTAATACATTTAATTATACCACCTGATTGTGCAACTGCTTTAAAGACACCAAAGTCTGATTCTTTGACAATATCTGTCACATCACTAAGATGTAAGTCAAAGCGAATGTCTGGTTTATCAATCCCATATTTATCCATTGATTCTTTGTATGAGATAACGGGAAATGGTGTTTGCAAAGTAATGCCTTTAAGCTCAAAGAATATTTTCGCATAGAGTTGCTCAACAAATGACCGAACATCTTCTTGTGAGACAAAGCTCATTTCAAAATCCATTTGCGTATGTTCTGGTTGACGATCACTTCGTAAGTCTTCATCTCGCAAACATTTTGCAATTTGATAATATCTATCTACGCCGCTAACCATCAATAATTGTTTATAGAGTTGGGGTGATTGTGGTAATGCATAAAAACTTCCCTTGTTTACACGCGAGGGAACAACATAATCTCGAGCACCTTCTGGCGTCGATTTGATGAGTAATGGCGTGTCTACTTCTGTAAAACCATAGTTATGAAATACTTCTCGTGCAACACGCAAAAAGTCATGCCGAAATCGCAATTTTTCTTGCATGTTTGGTCGTCGTAAATCTAAGTACCGATACTCTAATCGTAAGTCTTCGTTTAAATTGACAGAATCTTCAATTTCAAATGGTGGTGTCTGACTTTTATTAATAACAGTAATATTGGAAACGAAGACTTCAATTTCTCCTGTTGGAATTTTTTTATTGATTAAGTCATCTGCTCTTGCTTTCACTTCGCCAGAAATTGTAATAACATCTTCTCGTCTGAGTTTTTCTCCTTGTGCAAATACATCTTGTGCAAATTCGGGATCAAAGACGATTTGTGTAATACCTTTTGAATCTCGTAAGTCGATAAAAATAATTCCGCCATGATCTCGTCGCGAATGAACCCAACCTGAGAGTTTGACTGTAGTTGAAATATCGGATTTTGTGAGTTGTGAACATGTATGTGTTCTATGTGCTGTTTTACTTGTCATGAAAATTGGTATATCTGTTTTATTTATAAAGGTAATGGGTGTATATTGCCGTAATTTTTGGTACGTAATGAGTCAGTTCATTTTTTCTCACAGAAAAAAATCGTATCATTAACACAATCAAATTCCAGTCGAAGAGTAAAAGTCTCTTTGATATATTCTCGTATGTTTGGAAAAGAAGAACCTCTGTTCATCACGCTTAAGATAAAATACTGCTTTCCAACACGATGTATCTCATGTAATCCTTTTTGTACATCCGTAAAATTTTGAATCGCTGAAAAACTCACTACAAGATCAAATGAAGAATCTGCAAAATCAAGTTCTTCGGCAGAACCTGGTTGTAAAATACTTTTTGTTTGTGAATTCTGTTTGAGTAAAGCAATCGCTGGATCTATTCCTACTGCTTTGATACCAAATACCTCTGACCAAAAATCAGTTGATATACCTGTTCCACAACCAACATCGAGTACGGATGCAATTGCATTTTTGTCTAAAAGTGGGAGAATTTCTTGCTTAGCCTTTTCTAATTTTTGTCTTTGTTCATGGCCATATAAACGATTGTACCCATCTGCTAAGCCATTATAATAGGTATCTGTTTTCGTCTCTTTTGTCGTATTCATAATTAGAAAAAACATTATTCGTATCTATTTGGGACACGACTTACTTCTTGTAATAGCTCGTCAGCTTCACTAAATGTATGGGTTTTGACAGTACCTTCTTTACCACAGTAGGGACATTTATTTCGAAGAAATTTATTTGGGTCTTGCCAAAACTTATATCCACACGCTTCACATTTATATCGTTGTCGAGCCATAGATAAGGTATTGGTTTTTCGAATTTATAATCCTTTTGGTTTCTTCTTTGTACAAGCAAGTGGTTTGAAGAGTAAATGATTTGAGAGTAAGAGCAGGAAAACTGCGAGAATTTTGAGTTCTAATCCATAGTATGGAAGTAAGCTTACAAAGGATGCAAGACCTAAAACACCGGCAATACTAAATCCGCAAACACCGCATCCTGCAACAAGTATTGCAAAAAACGTTCCAATAATTGACAAAATAGATGCGTCCGGATTGTGGGACATCTTTAGTTTTATTCGTGCAAAGAGAGCAGCCATATTCAATCCAAAGAGTAAGGAGAGAAGTATCATGAGTAATAGTGTTATATTTTTGTATAGTGTTCCAAAATTCCCCTCAATGAGTTGGAGATTTGTTAAGTATGAGATGAGAGATCCAAAAAAGAGTGATGCAATAAAGAATACAAGGATATTTGATTTTTGTTTTAATACGTTATTATACGCATGCAATTCCGATTTTATACCCATAATATATATTGAGAAAAAATCATTTATAAATACACTGCAAAAATAGTTTGAAAATAGTATAATTTTTTTATTCTTGCTTTTTTGAGTAGTATTTTTTGTAAAATAAGAACATTCAAAAAGGAGAAAGTTTCCAAAATAAGTATGACAAAAAATGTAACCTTAGTTTTATTTGGTGGAACGGGGGATTTGACGAAAAGAAAACTTATTCCGGCATTTAGTAAGCTTCATGAAGCAGATATCATATCGGATAAAAGTATAGTTGTTGGTGTGGGCAGAAGCGAATATACTGATGAGACTTATGCGAAATTAATACATCAATCAGTTACATCAAAAAAGGAACGTGATTGTTTAAAGGGTATTACGATAAAATATTTTCGAACAGACTCTTCAAAACCAGACGGGCTTAAAGGACTTGCAAAAAAATTGAAAACGTGGGAACAGGGAAAAAAATCAGAACGTATTTTTTATTTTGCAACAACATATACCATTTTTCCGCAAATTATTTCGAATATTTCACAAGAAAAATTACAGAAAAATTGCAAAGTCGTGTTTGAAAAACCATTTGGAAATTCTTCTCAATCAGCGCATACTTTGCAAAAACATATTTCGACACATTTTACAGAAGATCAAGTATATCGAATTGATCATTATTTAGGAAAAGAAACAGTCAGAAATGTAAATGCGCTTCGATTTACAAATACGGTGATTGATGCCATGCTCTGTGCAAAACATGTAAAATCTATATCTGTGATTGCACGAGAAAATTTATCTGTGAAAGATAGACTGGGTTATTATGATAGTGCTGGTTCTGTGAAGGATATGATTCAAAGTCATCTACTGCAAGTTGTTGCATTATTGTTAATGGATAGACCATCTGCAAAAACTGCTGAATGTTTTCAAGATGAAAAAGTCAAAATTTTACAGAAAATTCAAGTAGCAGATGCATCAAAACATTTATTGGGTCAGTATAAAGGATATGCAACAGAACTTGCAAAAGTTGGGTTTATTGAATCACGAACAGATACGTATAGTAACATTGAATTTAGATGTGATCATCCTCGGTGGAAAGGTATTCCAATTACTATTGAGACTGGAAAAGAGATGAATACAAAGGAAGGAAAAATTATCATTGAATTTCAGCAAGTAACAGACGAGTTGAGTAAAACAGGATATACGAATGTGCAACCAAATAGATTAGTGATTGATATACATCCAGAAGAAGATATTACGATTTTTTTTAATACAAGAAAACGATATACTGATGGCGAATTAGAACAAGTTGGGATGAGTTTTTGTGGAAATTGCCATTTTGGAAAAAATACGAATGACGGTTATGTAAAATTACTCAAAGATGTCGTGAACGGTGATAAAACACTGTGTATTCGCGATGATGAGTTGGCAGAATCTTGGAATATTACTGATAAAATTGAATCACAGCGACCACATATCTGTTTTGTACAATATGAAAAAGGGAGCACAAGCGAGCAAATCAATAAATTACGAACAAAATGATAACAAAAAAATATACAAAAGATGTACCGCACACTGTTGCAGAAGAATTATATAAGAACATAACAGCATTACGACAAACTCAATCAGAAGTTCATATTGGTCTAGTTGGGGGGAGAACGATTGCCTCAATTTGTGATATATTAGTGACGTATGATATTGAATGGAAACATATTCATCTCTACATGATTGACGAACGACTTGTTCCCTTGGATGATTCTCAGAGTAATTTTTCGATTATTCAAAAACATCTCTGTGTACCATTGGGTCCAAAACTTCCTGCAACAAATGTTCATCCATTTGAGTACAAGGCAGACCTGCCTGATTTTGGTGTGAAAGAGTATGAATCAATAGTCCTTGGTGCGCAAAGTGCATTAGACATTGCACTTGTAAGCGTTGGGGGGGATGGACATATAGCAAGTTTATTTCCAAATCATCATTCTATCAAAAATGATTCAATAGGGTATTTTTCCTTTGATGATTCTCCAAAAGAACCACCTCACAGAATGAGCATTTCACGAAAATTATTTTTGCAGACAAAACAGGTGATTGGCATAGTAAAGGGTGAAGAAAAAAAATCCGCATTACAAAACATTTTTAATGACGAACTCACAATATATGAATGTCCGGCAAAACTTATACGATATATACCGGAATCAA
>JBLKOV010000116.1:0-2500 GCA_047603085.1 Candidatus Woesearchaeota archaeon | reverse complement strand
TTATACTATTTTTAGTCACCCGTACCATTTTATCTCATTCTCTAAAACATACTACTATATAAAAGTATATAAAAAGAAAAAAAAGAGTCTATAATTGACTCTCAGGTTTTTGTTGTCTATGAATTTTCGCAAATTCTGGTGCAACGACGATATAATCATCGCCAAATCCTGCAATATCACCTTTAATTGCATCACACGTTTTTTTGATTTTGTTAATCGCACGTTTTAATTCGATAACATCTTTTTCTTTTAATGGTTGAATATTAATTAACGCTATTGTATATCCATCTCGCAACGAATCTAAAATTTCTTTGACATCTGAAAAATCTTCAATCGTAAATGGCCGAACTAAGACTTTTGTATCTTCTTCCTTTGCCATTGGCCGAGAATCTAATTCTACGTATTCTTCTTCAATTTCTAAAAGATCATCATCGTTTGTATTATTATTTTTAATTTTTCCTGTTAAACTTGCAAAAAATCGCTTCATCTGTGTACCTCTACTACCACGCTTATTATACTTTAAAGCAAAACAGTATATAAATCTTTCGATTTAGTGTTAGCAAGTTCCGTATAGATGTGCGGTCTTTTTCTATACTCTCAAAAAAAACAACATTTTTAAATGGTTTCTCTTTTCCCATGTATACAATGGCAACAAGAGTAGGCGGAAACAGACGAAAAACACGTCATATTTTCCAAAATTCAATTCGTCAGAAAGGAAAAATCAGTATTCGAAGATATTTACATGATTTTGAACAAGGACAACGAGTATTATTACTTGCACAACCGGCAATTCAAAAAGGATTATATTTTCGACGATTTCACGGTCGTTCTGGAATTGTATTAGGAAAACAAGGTGATTGTTACAAAGTTGAAGTGACTGATAAAGATATGACGAAAAAAATTATCGTTCATCCAGCACATTTAAAATTAGCATAAAATGACACAACCACAAGTTATCTCAGAAGAACCACTTGATGTGTATGCGGTCAAGAAGATAATCAAAGACGTCAAGAAGCGTGATGAAGAGCTTGGTTTTCGTGCAACACGAACAGAGACGTATGTGAATCAATTTACTCCATTAACTGACAAGGATGCAAAAGCATTACGAGAAGAGTTACTTGGACTTGATATTCCACGTTTTAGTGCAGAGCATATAACAAAAATAATTGATATGTTACCAGTCTCTGTTGATGATATCAAACTTGTTTTAAGTGGTTACAATCTGACTATTAAAAACGATAATGTCAAAAAAATAGATGAAGTACTTGCAAAATATCGCAAGTAATTATTTTTTTTCTCTTAATTTTTCTATAACCGGTACAACGCTTACTAACCAAGCAAATGGTATAATTGTCACAAGTATTCCGAGAATAACGCCTAATGTGAATTGTTGTTGTACAATTAAGAGTGTTACTTGATAACCTCCGTATATGAGCAGCACTATAAAGATATATGGGAGAATATAATATCTGAGTGTTTTAAGGCGAGTTATCGTAAAATTCTGTAATAAAGGATTGAAAATTTTCTTTTTTTTCAATATTTCATATGGCATTTGAATAAGGAACACATGAAATATAATCAGGAATGGTGTAACGAATAAGATAACTAACAACAAACTAAAAATTATCCATAAAATAGTTGTAACACCCGGAAATTCAAGAGATGTTTGCAACATTCCAAACGCAAACTCAAAAATAAGTGCAATACTGCTCAGCACTAAAATAGTACAAGTTACACAAAACAGAGATAATAATTGAAAACTTGTTTGTTTCACATATGTTTTAAACTGAAAAGTACCTGATACTGCATAATTCCAAAATACTGTTAAGAGCAGAGTCAATAAAAGAAAACTGAGTATTAAAGCAGAGCCTAGAACCCAAATTACACGCCAAAAATAACCTAGATAAGAATCTGGATTTTCAAGCAAATCATCTTCAGTTAGTTGTCCACTTGATATTGCTTCAAATTCCGGATGGGATTCAATTGCTGGAGTTACTATTTGTGAAAATACTCCGTTCTCAGTTTCTCCAACGCCTAAGAATAAGACAAACAATAATAAACCAATAACACAGGCTATACCAAACCTTTTTGTGATAAAAACAGAGAGATGTTCTTTTGCTGTTTTTTTTGAAAAATACTTCTGTTTCATTTTATCTAAAACCTTCATAATTAAACATTGAACCACCACTACCGCCTTCGACTGAAGGACTTGGTTGTGTAGGTTCCTGAATAATTCTCGGAGGACGACCACTGTAATCACCAACATTTGGTAATGAGCGACATTGAATAGCATTACACACTTTATTTGTATTTGCCGCTTCAGGAGGCGTATCAAACTGTACACAAACTCTATCAAATCTTTGCGTTGAAAATGTTTGAAACGTATTACTGCCTGAAAGTGAGAAGGATTCTCCGACACTCAACGTTCGTGAACCTTCCGCTAATATGTTAACTCGTCCGCCTTCACCCTCAACATACATGGTAAATGTCATATCTCGTT
>JBLKOV010000115.1:0-2503 GCA_047603085.1 Candidatus Woesearchaeota archaeon | reverse complement strand
ATTTTTGCAGTACCACTCTACTTTATTTTTTCAATTGTACTCAAGGAATCATATGATCAACTTGTTGATATTTATGGATATGAATAGTTCTTTACTTGATTTCTCACTGCCCACTAGACAAGTTCTCACATATTCTTTATAATTATCATGATCAAAGACGTATCTAGAGGTGAATAACATGCAACAACGATACTTTACAAACCCCATTGAGAAAATAAAACGAATGCAAATAGAACAGAAATACCGAAAAATATTTGATGAGACTAATCCATTTGACTTTGAAGAAGAAAGAATGCAGACCTAAGTCTACATATGTTCAATTGCTTCTTGAATGACAGGCTGAATAGCTTGTACTTCTTCTTTAAACAAGCGACCCAATTTTGCAAAACTATAATCTCCCGTGTTTGGATTTTGTACTTCACGAGATAATTGGAGTTTTGGTGTTCCTTCGTTATAAGAAAAAACACTCACTATAATTTTACTTGTCTCAAATTCTACTTCTTTTCTGAATAATTCTTTGTCTAAATTTTTATCAAATGCCATTGTGAAAATGGAAAGGAAGAAACTCTTTATAAGTATTTTGGAGATTTTTTCGAAGAAAACATCGGAGTTTATTCTTTTTTCTTTAAGATAGGTTTTGCATTCTTACATTTGGGATAATTCGAACAACCTAAGAACTCACCATAAAACGATTTTCTTCGTTGCATTGTTCCTTTCCCACATTTATCGCAAGTTTCACCTTCACCAGGTACTTTCTCGGTTGATTGGGCAACTTGTTTTTCTCTTGCATCAGGATTAATAGAATGTTTTTCCCACTTTCCTTTTGGTCGTTTTACTAAAATTGTCGGCCAACCAGTTTCATCTAACTCATCGACATTTGGTTTGACTTTTACACCACTGGGTAGAGGATATGTTTCTTTTACTTCGGGATAATCTGCTGATGCGATAAAATAACCGTATTTACCTTTCATGATACGTAGACGAGTTTGAGTTTTTGGTGACATTCCAACATAGGTTTCAACATCACGAGACTCACGGGTAGCCATTAACAGTTCTTTACCTATATCTAACTCTTTTTTTGTAAACTCATCAAGAATATCTTGTAATATATGACGGGCATCATCTAATACTTTTTCAGGCTTAATTTTATTCTTTCGGATTTCATCCATTTCATCTTCTATATCTCGCGTTAATTTGGCATCAACTATTTTTGGACAATATTTTTCTAAAATAGTAATTGTCGAGATACCTATTTGTGTTGCTTGAATTGATTTTTCATTTACATACCCACGATCATATAAATTTTCTACAATTGCTGCTCGAGTTGCTTTTGTTCCCAAACCTTGTTTTTCTAATTCTTTAATAATTGATGATGCAGTATATCGTTTTGGAGGTTTTGTTTCTTTTTCTTCAAAAAATAACTTTTCAATTGGAACATCTTCACCTTTTTGAAAATCTGGTAATGTGACTTCCTCAAAAATAGCGTATTTTCCATATGCAGTATGCCACCCTGGCACCACCGTGCGACTTCCTTTTGTCACAAAGGGTTCTTTTGCAATATCAAATTGAACCGTTAATGTTTCCCGTTTTGCATCATCAGCAAATGTTGCTAAAAATCTTCGAACAATTAAATCATATAATTTAAACTGTTGTTGCGTAATTTTTGCATCAGGTACATTTCCCGTAGGATAAATTGCGGGATGGGCATCATCAGTTTTTTTCCCTTCGTGAGGTTTTAATTGTGGTTTTTGTAATAACGACGTAACCACTTCTTTGTACGATGGTTGCCTTTGTAATTGTGACAAAATTGTTTTATATCCTAGCTCTTTTGGTAATTTCTGTGATGAAGTACGAGGATAAGATATTACTCCAGCAATATACAAATCCTGTGCAAGAGATAATGTCACTTTAGGCGTAATTTTTAACACCCTATGGGCTTCTAATTGTAATGTCGTCAAATCAAATGGGACAGGTGGTTTTTGAGTAAACTCACGTCGAGAAACAGAATCAACTATTGCACTTTTTGTCTCTTTTATCTTTCCAAAAATATCTTTTCCTTTTTGTATATCAAAAAACTTTTCATCTTTATGTTGAGCTCTAATTGTTTGTGAGCTTTTCAACAAGTCAGCATATATTTCGATGAATGGTTCGGGTGTAAATGCCGAGATTTCTTTTTCTTTATCAACCAATATTTTCAAAGCAGGACCTTGTACACGTCCACTGCTTAATACCTTAAACTGTCCAGCTTTACGTATGGCTGAAGATAATGCACGACTCAGATTAATACCATAGTACCAATCAAGTTCATGTCGCGTTTTACCTGCAAGAGCTTGACCCCAATCAAGTGTTGGTGATTTTTGTTCATACGCTTTTATTAAATCTGACTTGGTTAATGTGGAAAATTTCATTCGATGAGCGTCTTTTTGTTTACATGCATGAAGTACACACATTAATCCAATAACTTCTCCCTCTATATCATAATCTGTTGCAACCGTAAATTCAG
>JBLKOV010000114.1:0-2544 GCA_047603085.1 Candidatus Woesearchaeota archaeon | reverse complement strand
CTATTCATGGATTTATAGTCCAATACAACCATCGGTTTACGTGTTGATTTTTCTAACATTTCAATAATCATTTTTTCATCAATATCTAATAGTGCGTAATTTGCACATGCATGCGATAATTCTATTTTTCCCTTTCCACATAAATCATTTATATTAGTGCAAGTATGAGGTCCTCCTAACAAAGCTACACAGGGCTTATCTGATTGCAAGCTATCTTCTCCAGTGTATGCATCCAATACCGACAAAATTCGTTGAGCCATAAAATATCCTAGTTCTTTTTGATTCCATTCCTTTTGTGTAGAACCAATTTCAACAAAAACACTTGGAGTTTGCATGTCAGGCCCATGGTGAGTGCATTCATTCACGACATCAATATATGAAAATGTATTTTTAGTATAAATTTCACGAAACAATGCATTTTTGAGAATTACTGGACAATTAGCAATTTTGTTCGGCATTCCACCCAATTCATTTTTTCCAAAATTTCCTTGGGTATGTACACAAAAAGAAGGTTTCCCTGACTGAGAGGCATGTTTCGTGCAAAAGATAATGATAGATATTTCACCAATTATTTGTGATAATGCAGCATCAATATCTTCGGCATATACAGTTTCTGATTGTATTTTGCATAAAAAGTAGGTGAAATACTGCGTTTTGTATGAATGTACACTATTTTCATCAACTACAGTTTTTTCTTTTTGAAAATATGGTTGCATATGGGCAAACATATTCAACCCAGCATCATCCTTTTCTGAAACGATAAGTACGATGTTTTTCCTCATTTAAAAAATATTTTTCAAATCAACTTCATCATCACTGATGAAAAAAGATTGATCTTTTGATTCATTTTCAGCGGTTGGTGTGGGTTGCTCAATTGGAGTTTCTTTTTTCTGTTCAAAATCTGCCGTAAAAAAAGAACCTTGAGTCTTGATTGATTCTTCAGTACTCGCATTTTGAGACTCGACGTTTTGTGATTCAACTATTTTGGGTTGGTTAGCAAACTCTACATGTTGTTCACTATTGTTTACTGAGTTATTCGCTACTTGATATGAACCAGATTCAAGTGATGATTGCAACACATGTATTTGCTGCTCTAACTGTTTTATTCGTTCTTCTTGATTTTGGATATGTATTTGGAGTGATTGGATTTTTGTTCCTATATCTGAATCTCGTCCCATAGGTTTTGCAAATGGGCTATTCATATCCTGATTTACCACTTTACTCTGAAACTCTTTATTCAACATATTCTGTGCTAACCGAATTGCATCTAACTTTGTCATTGCAATCCCTTGTTTTCGTAACTGTTCTGCTAATTCTTCAATTCGACTATCTATAAACTGTGCTTGTTGTTGCATGTGTGTATCACCATTAATATACACATTTGTACACCTATATATAAAATTAATGTATTTGAACCATATTCGTCCAAACACTTTCAAAAAAGTTTATAAATGTATTAGTGTAACTACTTTATAATACTATTATGTATGAGGTAGAAAATGAAAACAAAAATATTACTCGTAACTCTGCTGGTATTTCTTCTTGCATTATTCACAGTTAATGCAGATGTTCAAGTGGAAGTTGGTGGTTCAAACAATGAAGTAACTATCCAAAATCCAGTTGAAAGAAGTAACCCAGAAGCGGCAAGAGATAGAAGATTATTAGATGACAGAGACGACCTAAGTTATGCAAGATTCACCATTCCCGTTCGAGTTCAAAACGGAACGATTAATATCACTGGAATCTCAGTCGACCCACAAAGTCAATTCACATATGACGAATTTGGTCGTGATAAAAGTGAAGATGATATTGTTCGAATTGTTACGAATTTAGAACAACCGATTTCGGTGACTAACAGAACACAAAATGTTGTTGTTGATATACTAGTCCCAAGTAATCTTGATGCTATCGACTCCAACTTTGACGAAATTTTGTACACTCTTCCAGCGACAATTCAAACAAGCCATGGTAATAAAGACGTAGAGCTTAGGTTTACTGTAGAAAATAATCTAGAATTAGTTGAAATAGATTTTTTTACTCCTCGTGATCAATTTCGATGTTTTGTTGATGATCAATTTGTAAGAACTTTAGATTGTGATATCGAAATTGAAGAACTTATCCCTGGCGAGAATTTTGATGCAGAACTCAAAATACTAAACAGATTTTTTCGAGACTCTCGATTAGACTTTGATGATATTACAATTCGTATTGATTCATCAGAAAGAGACGTTCGAGTACCTTCAAGAATTAGAGAGTCATTAAGAGCAGATGAAGAGCGTTCAATTCTCATTGATTTTGATGTTAATGACAGAATTCGAAGCGGAAGAAGTAGTACTATAACTATTACAGCTGAAGTGACAGATAGTAACGGAGCACTTCATGGTTTTGAACATGAGTTTATTATTCGATTTGAAAGACCTGACTGGGATTTACGAGTAACTGAACTTAATATGAGACCTGAAACAGTCTGTCAAGGAGAAGTTTCGACTATTAATTTTGCGGTAGAAAATTTTGGTGCACGAGAACAACCAAATGTTCGAATTC
>JBLKOV010000001.1:0-19194 GCA_047603085.1 Candidatus Woesearchaeota archaeon | reverse complement strand
GAGTCTCAGAAAATAATGAATCTTTTACAAGAACTTACAGATACATTTTATCAAGTTTCAATTGACGAGGCATATTTGAGTTTAGACATACTGGAACATATTTATGGATGCCCGTTAAAAGCAGCCAAGTATATTCGAAAATACATTTTTCAAAAAACAGGATACACGTGTTCAATAGGTGTTGCAAAATGTGCAAAAGTTGCAAAAATAGCATCTGATTTTCAAAAACCACACGGAGTAACGGTTGTATATAATTCTCGCGAGTTTCTTAGTCCATTACATATTTGTAAAATACCGGGTATTGGAAGAAAAACAATTAGTCAATATACGCGTAGGGGTCTACATACAATTGGTGATATTGCAAAAAAATCTGTATTTTACATGCAAGAACATTTTGGTCATCAGAGTGTCAGATTTTTACATCTTGCTAATGGGACTCGTAGATGGGAGATACCTAAATACGAAGATGAAAAGTCATTATCCGTTGAGCGAACATTTACTCATGATTGTTATGCACGAAAAGAGCTCATTCCAGTATTACAAGACATTTTAGAGAAAATAGGGAAAAACTCACGCGGTTTATGTTACAAAACAGTTTCCTTAAAGATTCGATACTCCTCATTTGAAACAATAACTCGATCCTTTACTGCAAAGACCCCTATTTCTCATGCTGTTCAATTTCACGCAATAATCTTTGATTTACTCACACAAGTTGAGTGGAAAAAAGGAGTGAGGTTAATAGGTGTGAAAATACAAAATTTTCAATCAAATTCGTTTGAACAAACTGTTTTGTGTCAATATACAAAGTAAAATTATTATTTCTGCTCTTCTGCCCAACTCCAATAGGTAGCATCGCCAATTATAATATGATCCAGTAATGGAATTCCCATAATATCTCCAATTGTATGGATTTTTTGAGTGATGTCTCTATCTGCAGTAGATGGTTGGCTATGTCCGGAAGGGTGATTATGTATTAAAATGATCGAATGTGCAAGATGTTTGATAGCTCGATGAAATATTTCTCTTGGATGTATGGTAACTGCATCTAATGTGCCTAAAAATAATGTTTCTTGCCCAATGATTTCTAATTGAGAATTCAAAAAAAGCACAATGAATTCTTCTCGCATCGTTTTTTCTTGCATATGTGAGAAAAGTGAAAAAACTGATTGGGCATTATGGATTCGTCTTTTGAGAATAGGCTTGCTTCTTTGTCGTTTCGTAAATTCGATAATCGCTATAATTTGTGTCGCTTTTGCAAATCCGATCCCAGGAATATTTTGTAATTGGATGAGTGTTGGAGTTCCTTTCTCTGCATTTATGAGCGTTAAAACTTTATGAGCTAGTGTAAAAACATCGTGTTTGCCCGTTCCACTTTGTAAAATTAAACAGAATAACTCGAGCATTGATAATGATTCGGGACCTTGATGGAGGAGTCGTTCGCGGGGTTTTTGTGAATGTACCATTTCTCGCAATAACATGTAAAATTATGTATGTACGTGACTTATATGAGTTTTGTACCGAAAAGTACTATTCTTCCATTCGCGATATATGAAACAAAAGAATACTAAGAACTTCTGCGAGTAATTTGGAAAAACTTTATAAAGAGTTCGCGTTTTCCAGTTTCAAGAGTAATCGACACCTGCGCGAAACACTTTTCGTGTAGATCGGCAAACCTTGCAAAATAGGGTAAGTGGACCTGCAAAGAAGGAAACTTCAGTAAAAGGTTCAATTTGAGTCTACTTATTTCTAATTAGTGCATTTTTGTCAAAAAAATTGTGTCGTCAAAAACAAAATGGGAAAATCAAGAAGTCCAAGGCATGGAAGTATGCAATTCTGGCCAAGAGTCAGATCACAAAGAGAATCTCCTAAAGTGAGATCTTGGAATATGTCACATTCAGGTCTTTTAGGTTTTGTTGGGTATAAAGCAGGTATGACTCATGTGCAATATACTGATCCAGCAAAAACTTCATTAACAAAGGGTCAAGTTGTGTCAGAACCAGTAACTATAGTGGAGTGTCCGCCAATTACGGTAATTGGGATTCGAGTGTATTCTATAACTACGGACAATCATTTACACGTAACTGCACAATTTAATGCGGAAAAACTACCTTTGGAAGTTCGTAAACGAATTCCACAATCTAAAAATCCAAAAAAACTTGATGAGTCATTTGATGTTTCACAAGCTCACTCGGTACGATTAGTTGTTGCAACACAACCTCAGCTAGCGGGCTTTGGAAAGAAAACATCTGATATTGTTGAAATGGCAATTGGAGGTTCAGTTCAAGATCAGTTTACGTTTGCAAAAGACAATTTAGGAAAGACTATTTCTGTTGAAGATGTCTTCAAATCTGGCGAACTCATAGATACTCATGCAGTAACAACTGGGAAAGGATATCAAGGTCCGGTAAAACGATTTGGAGTTGCAATTAGACAGGCAAAATCTGAAAAAGTCAAGCGAGGCCCAGGTTCGTTAGGTCCTTGGAAAGGTCAAGGTCATATTATGTACCGGATAGCAATGGCTGGTAAGATGGGTTATCATTTACGAACTGATTACAACAAACGAATTGAATTAGTTTCTCAGGATATTACAAAGGTTAATCCTGTTAGCGGTATTTCACGATACGGTTTAGTAAAAACAACATTTTTATTGGTACGAGGAAGCATTTCTGGTCCAAAAAAACGACTTGTGACATTAACAAAAGCGATTAGACCAAATAAAAGATTAGATATTGGTGAAGTTGACTTGGATTATATTAGTGTAGAGGCACAAAATTAGGAGATACGATGAAAGTTAACATTATAAATGTAAAAAATGAAAATTCGGGTAGTGTGGATTTACCATCTCAGTTTTCAGAGCCGGTTCGTGTTGATTTAATTAGACGAGCAGTATTGGCAATTCAGTCTAATTCTCGACAATCATATGGTGCAAGCCCTATGGCGGGAAAACGACATAGTGCGGAATTATCTCGGAGACGAAGAAAATATCGGGGTAGTTATGGGAAAGGTATTTCTCGTGTACCACGAAAGATTTTATCCCGAAATGGTGTACAGATGCACTGGGTTGGTGCAGTAGCTCCTGGGACAGTTGGTGGTCGTCGTGCGCACCCTCCTAAATCAGAAAAAATTTGGGATATCAAAATTAATGATGCTGAGAGAAGAAAAGCAATTAGAAGTGCATTGTCAGCGACAATGGATAAAGAAATTGTTTCAGCTCGAGGGCATAAAATTCCTGATTCGTATCCTTTTGTGTTATCAAAAGATTTTGAATCAGTGCAAAAAACAAAGGATTTTGTTCAAGCGCTACATTCTGTCGGTTTAACAAATGAATTAGAGAGATCAAGTATTACATCCATTCGTGCAGGAAAAGGTACGATGCGAGGAAGAAAATACAAAAAAGTAGTTGGTCCTTTAGTGGTTGTATCAAAAACATGTGATGCGATTAAAGCGGCACGAAATATTCCGGGTGTTGAAGTCGTTGATGTAGCAAATATCAATGTCGAAAAATTAGCTCCGGGGACTCAGGCGGGTCGATTAACATTATACACTGAATCAGCGATTGCTGAAATTGAAAAATCAAAATTATATGAGTGATACTATGAACAAAGTTGTAAAATATGCGGTTTCGAATGAAAAATCAATTAGATTAATGGAATCAGAGAACAAACTTGTGTTTGTAGTAGACAAAAAGGCTAATAAAGCAGATATCAAATCTGCGATTGAGTCTTTTTTCAAAGTCAAAGTTGAGTCGGTACGAACGCTTCATGCAAGAGATGGAACAAAACGAGCATATGTTCGATTTGCAATTGAAAATCCTGCAATAGATGTCGCGACTGAGTTAGGTTTAATTTAAGTTCAATAATATAGGTATGAAGAATGGGAAAGAGAATTATAGCACAACGAAGAGGAACGGGATCGAGTAGATACCGAGCTCATAGTTTTAAATTCAAAGGAAAAGTTTCACACCCTCCTGTGCAGAGTCAAACTCGAACAGGAATTATTGTAGATTTATTATCCTGTGCTGCACACACTGCGCCTTTAGCAAAAGTTAAATTTGATTCGGGCGACGAAGTGTTAATGTTAGCATGTGAAGGAATGATGGTAGGTAATGCAGTTCAAGTTGGTACTGATGCCAAAGTTGCAGAAGGTAATGTATTGCAATTACAGCAAATTCCGGAAGGAACATTGGTGTACAATATTGAATCCCAACCAGGTGATGGTGGTAAATTCGTTCGTTCATCAGGTGTTTTCGCACGAGTAGTATCAAAAACTGCATCTGGCGTTGTATTGCGTTTACCTTCAAAAGAAACAAAAACATTCCATCAATCTTGTAGAGCTGCGATTGGAGTTTTAGCGGGTGGTGGACGAGTAGATAAGCCGTTATTAAAAGCAGGTATTGCTCATTATAAACACAAAGCTCGAAATCATTTATATCCAAAAGTAAGTGCATCAGCAATGAATGCGGTAGATCACCCTTATGGAAACAAACGTACATCGCGAAAATCAAAAGCTATGCCTGTTTCTAGACACGCGCCACCTGGACGAAAAGTTGGTATGATAGCTGCAAGACGAACAGGTCGGAAAAAGAAATAGATATATGGTGAAACTCAATGGCAAAAAAAATATTCAAATTTCGAGGAATGACAGTTGAAGAGTTACAAAAACTCTCGCTACAAGACTTACTTCCTTTTTTAACATCAGATGTTCGACGAAAAGTAAAACGAGGTTTTACTGAACAAGAACAAAAATTGTTAAAAAAATTAGAAACAAAATCAACAGTGAAAACTCATTGCCGGGACATGGTTATACTTCCAAGTATGATTCAAAAAACAATTCAAGTCTCAAAAGGTAATAGTTTTGAAGACCTTGTAATTCAGCCTGAAATGGTTGGACATCGGTTAGGTGAGTTTGTTTTCACGAGAAAACGAGTAACTCATGGTGGAGCTGGTGTTGGAGCATCAAAATCAACAGCTAATCAAGGAAGGAAATAGGTAGAAGATAATGGTATATAATTACGCAACACAAAATATGACTGAGAGAATGGCAAAAGCAGTATTAGTCTCTCAAAGTATATCAACAAAACAGTCGATTGAGATTGCATCATATATAAGAGGTATGACTACTACTCGTGCATTAGCTGCATTAGCTGACGCAAAAGATGAAAAACGAGCAATTCCTTTTAAACGATTTACGAATGGTGTTGGTCATAAGCCAGGTATGGGTCCGGGAAGATTTCCAAAAAATGCGATCTCGGTATTTGAAAAAGCCCTTAAACTGGCAATCGCAAATGCTGCTGACTTTGCATTAGATACTGATTCATTACGGATTTATTCGGCAATAGCACAACGTGGTTCAAAAACTCCTCGATATGGTCGAGTACGTGGAAGAACGGCAAAGGTGACGCATATAGAAATAGTGGTTGAAGAATTTGAACAAAAATCCAAACAAAAATCGACGAAATCAAAGTCGTCTGAGAAAACTGAGTCAAAAGCATCCGAAACAGTAGAAAACACTCAGAAACAAACGGTTACAGAATCAAAATCCGATAAAACTGCGGAGAGTCAAAAATGATTGAAAGAAAAATAGTTGATGAGAAATTGCAAGAATATTTGATTGAAGATTTTGTTCGTGAGTCGTTAAATCGTGTAGGACATTCCCGAACAGAATTACAAAAAACTCCGGTTGGAGAAAAAATTGTCATTCATGCATCAAGACCTGGTTTAATTGTAGGTTCAAAAGGTTCCAATATCAAAAAACTCACAAAAGTACTTAAAACAAAATTTAAATTAGATAATCCTGTTATAGAGATATCTGAAATTCAAAAACCTGAGCTAGATGCTAATCTTGTAGCGGAGAATATTGCGTTTTTACTTGAACGATTTGGTTCACAACGGTTTAAAGGTGTAGGATATAGTGCTATGGATTCAGCAATTAAAGCTGGTGCGAAAGGTATTGAAATTTTAATATCTGGAAAATTACCTGCATCAAGAGCTCGTACATGGCGATTTTACATGGGTTACCTTAAAAAATGTGGTGACTTGGCAATCAATGGTGTTGACACTTCATACATTCAAGCAAAATTAAAAACAGGTGTTGTAGGAATTCAAGTTCGAATTATGCCGCCAGATTTAGTATTACCTGACGCGGTAACATTACTTCAAACAGAAGTCGGTGAAGCTGAAGAAGAACCTTCACAAAAAATGGCTGAAGAAGCAAAAGAAGAAGCAAAAGAAGTTGAAGCAAAAAAAGAAGAAGTTATCGAATCAACTCCTGAATCTGTAGAAGAATCAGCTCCAGAAAAAAAAGAACAAAAAGTAGAAGAAGTTGAATCGCCAAAAACTGAATCAACAGAAAATCAAACTGAAGCTCCAAAAACTGAGTCAAAAACGGAGGAGAAAAAATGAAGTTTAAACAAATGGCAGATTTAGACAATGATCAACTTCAAAAAAAACTTTCGGGTTTTCAATTAGAATTAATGAAGCTTGAAGGTTCGGCTGCATCAGGAGCATCACCAAAGAATCCTGGTCAAATTAAACAATTAAAAAAATCAATCGCTCGTGTCTTAACGGCATTAAAACAGCGAGGAGTTCAAGTTAATGGATGATGAATTATTCGACAAGTTTGGTTTACCAAAAGAACTAAACATCGGCGATACAATAGCTAAAGAAGATCAACGCATCGAAGTGTATATCATCAAAAAAAAATTTGGCAAGAAAAATACGCTCATTGAAGGTTTAGATACAAAATCCTTAGATATGAAAGATATCACAAAAAAATTAAAAGCAAAATTTGCTTGTGGTGGAACATGTAAGGATGGGATTATTGAACTGCAAGGTGATCACACTCAACAGATAAAAAAAACGATGGAAAGTTTAGGTTTTCAACCTGAATCCATTGATATAAAGGGAATGAAACGATGAAAAAATCAGAAAAAACAGTAGGATACGGAATATCGATGCCGAAATTTGACGGTGAAACAGATAAGAATTGTCCTTTTACAAGTTCATTACGAGTACGAGGAAATATTTCGCAAGGTACGGTTGTGAGTGCATCTGCACCATTAACCGCAACAGTTCAAATTGAACGTCAAGTGTTTGTTTCCAAATATAAACGTTATAAAAAGAAAATATCAAAAATTCATGTTCATAATCCAGCAGCAATCGATGCAAAAGTTGGAGATGTAGTTGAATTTATGGGTTGTAGACCTTTAAGTAAAACAAAGAGTGCGGTAATAGTCCGTATAGTAAATGGTGAACAATAATGAAAGGAATTAAAGCATCAGTAACTCGAGCATTACCAGTAGGAGCACAAGTTTCAACGTGTGATAACAGTGGTGCAAAGGTTGTTGAAATCATTGGTGTAAAAGGCGTAAAAACTCGAAAAGGAAGAGTTGCTTCAGCAGGTGTCGGTGACATGGTCATGGTATCAGTTGTAAGTGGTAGACCTGATATGCGTAATAAAGTAGTTCCTGCAGTTGTAGTTCGACAGAAAAAAGAATACAAAAGACCTGATGGGATGAGAGTTAAATTTGAAGATAACAGTGTTGTTGTCTTAAAAGATGAAAAAGGTAATCCGAAAGGTACAATTTTCAAAGGTCCGGTAGCAAAAGAAGCTGTAGAGCGTTGGGGACCTGTAGGAAAAGTCGCAAATATGGTTTTATGAGGAAATAAGAATGACAACACAATCATTTAGTATAAATTGGAAAAAAAGTACGCAACCACGTAAACAACGAAAATACGTGTATAATGCGCCATCACATATTCGAGGAACATTTTTATCAGCAAGCCTATCAAAGGACTTGAAACAAAAATATGGTAAAAATGCTATCCGTGTTCGAAAAGGAGACAAAGTAAAAGTTATGGTAGGACAACATAAAGGAAAAATTGGGGTTGTTGAACGAGTTAATGTTCAGACGTCAAATGTATATATCCAAAAAGTTGATTCTGTCAAGAAAGATGGTTCGAAATATTTGTATCCAATTCATGCGTCAAATGTCCAAATATTGGATGTAAAACTCAAAGATAAAAAACGAGAAGCAAGTTTAAAACGAGGAAACAAGAATGACTAAAAATCACTTAAAAAGAATAGCAACTCCACGAACTTGGCCGATTTTTCGAAAGTTACATACATTTGTTGCTCGTCCAAAATCAGGTAAAGTTCAAGAATTAAGTTTACCATTAGCTGTTGTGTGTAAGGAAGTATTAGGTATTTGTGAAACAACACGACAAGTTAAGGCATTATTACAAAATCGACAAATAATTGTTGATGGGAAAGTACGAAACGATCACAGATATCCTGTAGGATTATTTGATGTTATTTCATTAGTAGATGAACAAAAATCATATAGATTAGGTTTAGCAAAGAATGGGAAATTAAATGCATTTGCAATTGATGAAAAAGAAAAAGATATAAAAATTCAAAAAGTTTTAGCAAAAAAAATATTTGGAAAAGATCTTGTTCAATTATCGATGTTAAATGGACGAACGATTCGAATTCCAATGAAAGATGCGAAGTCAATTTCATTAGGAGATACAATCGTTTTGGACAATTCCCAAAAAATTGTAAAACATTTACCTTTGAAAAAAGGAAATACGGTAAAATTTATTGGTGGGAGACACATTGGTGCAATTGGAAAAATTGAAGATACGCAACATCAAAAAATTACGGTTTCATTACATGATGTTCCAACCGAAACGCTTAAAAGCTATGCGTTTGTCGTAGGAACTACAAAGCCGGAAGTAAAAATAAGTGAGTAAGAAGAAGATGAGTCAAAAAGAAAATATCATGCAAAAACCAAGAATTGAAAAAGTCACAATTAATTGCGGTTGTGGTACTGATCATGCCTTGATGGAAAAATCATTAAAGTTATTAGAGTCATTAACTTCAAAAAAACCGGTAAAAACAAAATCAAAAGTTCGACTTGCAAGTTGGGGTTTACGTAAAGGTTTACCAATTGGAGCAAAAGTGACTGTTCGTGGTAAAGACGCATATCATTTAGTTAAGCGTTTAGTTGAAGCAAAAGATTTTGCACTGCAACCAACATGTATCGATAACAGAGGAAATATTTCATTTGGAATCGCGGAATGTATTGATATTCCAGGTATTGAATATACTCCGGAAATAGGTATTATAGGCCTGCAAGTATCAATTACATTGGGAAAACCGGGATATCGAGTGAAAAACAGAAGTTATTTACGATCAAAGGTACCGCAAAGACATCTTGTTGGAAATGAAGAAGCAGTTGCATTTTTACAATCAGAGTTTAAAGTATCACTAGTAGAAAAAGAAGACGAGGATGAAGAATAATGACAGCATCATATTATAAAAAAGTGTTTAAACAATTACGAGTTAAACCAACGAAACTGAAAAAATTCGTAAAACATAGTTCGCCAAAAGTACGAACTTGTGGGAAAAATTTGAATAGGTGTAAATTGACTGGTCGTGTTGGCGGTCATATCCGAAAGTACAACATAGGTTTATGTCGACAATCTTTTAGAGAAGTAGCGACAAAAATAGGTTTTAAAAAATATAATTAAGGTGTAGAATATGGTATTAAATGATCCGCTGGCAACAATGCTTTCAAAAATTCACAATGCAAATAAAGTGAATAAAGATGAAGTCATTATTAAACCAGTTTCAAAATTTATGATAAAAATCGTCGAAATTTTACAGAAGCATAATTACATTAAAGAATTTGAGGTCGTAAAAGACGGAAGGGGCGATCATTTAATCATCAAGGGTTTTGAGATGATAAATAAATGTGGAGCAATAAAACCTCGATTTAGTTTTACGGCTTTGGACGCAGTTTTAGTTGAACAAGATTATCTGCCTGCAAAGGGTTTTGGTATAATTATTGTGACAACATCAAAAGGTCTTATGACTATTGAAAAAGCACAAGAAGAAAATGTTGGAGGAAAGCTTGTTGCTTATTGTTACTAGGAAAAATGAAAACAGCATTATATGAAGAAAAAATTCCTGTACTTGAAGGTGTAACAGTTACATCAGATAAAGGTATTGTGACTGCAACAGGTGAGAAAGGTTCAGTAAGTAAAAATCTCTTACATTCAAAAATCGGAATTACAATTGAGGACTCTCATGTTGTTATACGTGCAAAAAATGCAACGAAACGAGAGAAAATGTTCATCAATACATTTAAAGCTCATATTCAGAATTTAATGCGCGGTGCAAAAGAAGGTTTTACGTATGAATTAAAGATTTGTTCGGGTCACTTTCCGATGAGCGCGAGTGTGAAAGGAACAGAATTTGAATTGAAAAATTTTTTAGGAGAAAATACTGCTCGAAAATTGAAAATTAAAGATGGTGCTACAGTTTCAGTTAATGGAGATGTAATTACCGTTGAAGCTGTGAATAAAGAACTTGCTGGACAAGTATCGGCAGATTTAGAACAATTAACACGAATTACTGATTTTGATCGAAGAATTTTTCAAGATGGTATATATATCGTAAAAAAGGCAGGAAAAGAATTATAAGTGGGTGACATGATGACAAAAGATATTCAAGAAGTAAAACAACATATAAAATCAAAAAGGCCTACATTCATTAGAAGTGGCGCAACTCATATTAAAAGAGTTTCACGTAGTGGATACAGAAAACCAAAAGGTGTTCATAATAAAGTTGGAAATAATAAAAAAGGTCGTCGAACTACTATTAAAACTGGTTTTGGATACCCGAAAATCACTCGAAATGTTCGTGCAGATGGATTGAATATAAAATATGTTTCAAGTGAAACAGATATTGCACATATCGATCCAAAAACGGATATCGTTATATTAGCATCATCACTCGGTTCAAGAAAGCGTATTGAAATAGTTGAATTATTATCAAAAAAATCAATCAAAATAGATGGTATTGAAGATGCATCATCTTATATTTCGCAAATTCAAGAGTCTGTCAAAAAGCGAAAGTCTGAACAACAGAAAAAAATTGATGTGCGAAACAAGAAAAAAGATGAAGCAGTCAAAGCAAAGGCAGGAAAAAAGAAAAAAGATGATTCGCCTGCTCAATCAGAAGACCAAAATAAAGATGTTGACAATTCAAAAGACACTACAACAAAACCTGATTCTACAGATAAAAAAGAACAGGATAAAGTGTTAATTTCAAAAAAACAGTAGGGAGTAGAAAATGGATTTAAAAGTTCAAAAACGAATAGCTGCGGATGTACTGAAATGTTCGCAAAAAAATGTCGTACTAGATTCGTCTAAACTTGCGACTATAAAAGAAGCATTAACAAAATCAGATATTCGTGATTTAATTAACAGTAATATTATTGTAAAAAAACAAAGTCCGTCACAATCGCGAGTACGTGCGCGAAAAATTGCAGAACAGAAAGCAAAAGGATTACAAAAAGGACCTGGTTCAAGACGCGCAAAGTCGAAAGTTCGATCAAAATTGCATGAAAAATGGTTGAATAAAGTTCGTTTAGAACGTTCATTCATTAAAGAACTTCGTGAAAAAAAATTAATCGAAGTTTCAACATATCGCGATTTATACAAAAAAGTGAAGGGAAACTTTTTTCGAAATAAACGACATATTAAATTGCATTTAGACGAGCAAGGATTATTTGTAAAGGAGAAATAGAATGGCAAAAAATAGTAATTATACGATGCAACATCGAAGAAGACGTGAAGGTCGAACAAATTATGACAGACGATTAAAATTATTGGTTTCACGAAAAGCTCGATTAGTTGTTCGAAGAACATTAAAAGGCATGTCAGCGCAAATTGTCCAATACACTCCTGACGGTGACAAAGTTATCTTCGCTGCAAAATCATCAGAATTAAAAAAGTATGGATTGCCGGTAGTAAATGGGAATATTCCTGTGGCATATTTGACGGGTTTACTTCTCGCTCAAAAAGCAAAATCATTTAGTGGAGAATTAATTGTAGATTATGGTGTACGATACCTTACTGCTCAGTCTCGCTTATTTGCATTAACAAAAGGAGCAATAGATGGCGGATTACAGATTATTTCAGGAGATGATTTTTTTCCAGAAGATGATTTGTGTGCGGGGAAAAATATAGAATCTTTTGCCGAATCTATCAAAGAAAATACTCAATTGTATCAAAAACAGTTTAGTGCATATATTAAACAGAACATTGATCCAGTCGCAATTTCAAAAACATATGAAAAGGTGAGAGAATCAATACAAAAATAATAATATAGTGATATCATGAATAACAGAAGACAACAAAAAAAGCGAAATGAGGATAAAGCTCAAATACGTGCAAATCAATTAGATACTTGGGTTCCTAAAACAGATATAGGGAAAAAAGTTTTTTCCGGTGAGTTAACAGATTTAAAACCATTACTAGAAAATGGTGTGAAAATAATGGAATCACAAATTGTTGATAAGCTTTTACCAAACCTTTCAGATGATTTATTACTTGTCGGTCAAGCAAAAGGAAAATTTGGTGGCGGTCAACGACGAGCATTCAAACAAACTCAGAAAAAAACGAAAGAAGGGAATAAACCCTCATTTACAACATATGCTGCTGTCGGAAACAAAAATGGTTTTGTTGGTGTAGGTATGGGTAAATCCAAAGAAACCGTACCTGCTCGTGAAAAAGCAATTCGTAATGCTAAACTTAATGTTATATACGTTCCACGAGGTTCTGGAAGCTGGCAAGCAAATGTCATTGAACAAAATTCGATTCCATTTAAAGTAACAGGAAAATGTGGTTCAGTTGAATTAACACTTATTCCTGCACCAAAAGGTACGGGTCTTGTTATTGAAAAAGAGTGTGCTAAAATATTGGCACTTGCAGGGATTACGGATATTTGGGCAAAAATGCATGGGAAAACAAAAACGAAAATTAATGTTGTGAAAGCGTGTTATGATGCATTATTACAATTAAGTAAAATGAAAGTATCACCAGCTCAAAAAAAAGCGTTAGGAATTGAACTTCAAAAGATTCATACGCCTGAAGAAATTACACAAGAGGTAAGTGAATAAAATGACTGAAAAAAATATAGCGATAATACGTATTCGCGGAAATACTGGTGTGCGTAAATCCATTCGTGACACATTAGACATGTTAAATTTACATAATCAACATAATTGTGTTATAGTAAAAGAAACTCCGGTTACGATGGGTATGATTAAAAAAGTTCAACATTTTGTAACATTTGGTGAAGTTTCTGAAGAAACTATTTCATTACTTGAAAAACGAGGGAAAAAGGGAAAATCTTATCGGTTATCACCTCCTGTAAAAGGATTTGAACGAAAAGGAATTAAAGTACCCTTCACAAAAGGTGGGGCTTTAGGGCAACGAGGAGACAAGATTAACGATCTCATTAAACGGATGATAGCATGACTCAAAATAAACGGAAAAAAATAAGTCGTCATAGAGGAAGTTGGACTCATGGCGGCGGTGAAAAGAAAAAACGCCGAGGCGCAGGACATCGAGGAGGTCGAGGTAATGCGGGAACTGGAAAACGTGGCGATGTAAAAAAACCATCAATTCAAGCTAATACGAAATATTTTGGAAAATATGGTTTTAAGACAATCCATCAAAGATCCTTAGCAATAAATGTTGCATATATTCAAGAACATATTGAAGTCTTTGTTGAAAAAGGGTTTGCAACAAAAAAAGGAAAAGGATATGAGGTTGATTTAGATAAAGCCCAAATTCCAAAATTACTCGGTTCAGGTAATGTTTCTCTTGAATTACATGTCAAAGTTCAGTCAGCGACACAAAAAGCTCAAGATAAACTTTCAAAAGTAGGCGGTTCAGTCATACTGCCTCAAGCTGAATAATTCCCAAACTTTATAAAGTTTGAAAGAGGTTATGAAAAGTATGTCAACATTAGATACAATTTTAAAGTATGTTCCACAGGTAGAAGCACCAACCGAAAAAAAACTCGCGTTTGGAACTAAAACTAAGTGGACGTTAGTTGCCTTATTTTCATACTTCATCTTAAAAAATATTCCAGTATATGGTGCAAGCGAATCATTCTTAGCACAATTTGATGCGTTAGCTATGATATTGGGTGCTGAATTTGGTTCCTTAGTTTCGTTAGGTATTGGACCAATCGTAACAGCATCCATTATGATGCAGTTGTTAAATGGTTCAGGAATTCTGAAATTTGATACGGGAACTGAAAAAGGAAAAGCTCGATTTCAAGGTGTTACGAAGCTAGTTGCGTTAATACTTATTTTTGTAGAATCAATTGTATTTGTCTATCTTGGTGGAATTACGCCTGAACCTGCGTTATTGGGTACGGATCCTGGACTCTACAATACGCTACAGTTTTTGATTATATTTCAGCTAATTTTAGGGGGACTTATTATCCTTTTCTTAGATGACTTAGTTGGAAAATGGGGATTTGGAACTGGTATAGGATTATTTATCGCAGCAGGTGTATCAGAAAATCTTTTTAAACAGGCATTTTCCTGGTTTGCAAATCCTGATAACCCTGAATTCGTCACTGGTGCAGTCTGGGCAGTATTTCAGTATTTTGCAGCGCAAGAAGCAACAGCTGGATTTTTAGCCATAGCTTCAATTCTAACAACAATTCTTGTATTTGGTCTTGTCGTATACGTTCAATCAATGAAAGTTGAAATTCCACTTTCTTTTGGAAAAGTACGAGGATATGGTATGCGATGGCCATTAAACTTTTTATATACTTCAAATATTCCAGTTATTTTAATTGCAGCATTATTGGCAAATATACAGTTCATGACTGCATTATTGCAAAATCGATTTCCAGATAGAAATATTGAATTATTTACACAGTGGTTTATTGCACCAAATCAAGGAACTGGTGGACTTGTCGGTGCTATAATTAGTCAGGGTGGATTAAACATTGGTTCAACATTGTACTTACAAGCAATATCTTATTCCGTTATTCTGATGGTTGGTTCAATGGTTTTTGCGTACTTTTGGATGCAGACATCAGGTATGGATCCAAAATCTCAAGCAAAGCAAATTATGAACTCAGGCTTACAAATCCCCGGATTTAGAAAAGATCCGCGGATTATGGAACACGTACTAACTCGATATATTACGCCATTAACAATTATGGGTGGTTTGGCAGTAGGATTCTTAGCAGCATTAGCAGACTTAAGTGGTGCACTAACGAGCGGAACAGGTATCTTGCTAGCAGTTATGATTATCTATAAATTATACGAAGAAATTGCAAAGCAACACGCTGAAGATATGAACCCTGCATTGAAAAAACTCATGGGTAAATAAAGAGAATGGATGCAGTTAGTATATTTGAAGTAATAAGACCAATAGTGTCACCTATTAATATCATATTATTTCCTTTACTTGATTTTAGTCCATTACTAGCATTACTCTGTATTTCTGTAGTCGCATCAGCTTTTATTACATTGATTAACAAATATTTTGTTGATCAACATGTATTAAAGGAACTTAAGAATAGTATGCGTAAATTACAAAAGCGAATGCGTGCTCAACGAGATAATATTTCAAAGCTTAAAAAAACGCAGAAGGAGTTATTTGAGTTGCAATTTCAGTTAATGAAATTTCAGATTAAACCTATGTTTATCGGTTCTCTACCTCTATTACTTGTTTTTGGATGGATAGTCACTCATGCAGTATTTGAACCAATTCAACCAGATTCTGATTTTACCGTTCGTTTCTTTTTTTTTGGTGATCAGGAATTTGAACACGAAGCGTTGCTGTCAGTAAATAGTTCGCTTTTACACATTCAGAATATGACATCATCAATTCAGCACTATACACATGTACGACCTTTTTTATTTAATCGTGATGTTCAAATGGCTGAATGGCAGATTGAATCAGATGGTGGTGGACTGTTTGAACTTCAATTCCAATATCAAAACTACACCTTTGAGCGAGAAGTATTATTGACAAATACGCCTGAATACATAACGCCTGCGCAACCTGTACGTAATGATTCAATCAGAGGCGAATTTCGAGTTGAAAACGAACCAAGAGTCTTTTTTAATTTGGGTTTTTGGCCATTTCGAGATGTAGGTGCAATAGGATTATATATTATATTTCAAATACTATTCGCATTAATCTTTCGTCGGCTATTTAAATTGGCATGAAGCCAGTTTGAGTGTGCCATAAAAGCGGCACTACCATAAAGATGAGTGATTTATACATCATCAGGTCAAAACTTCTTTGTAAAATATAACGTGTGCGTTGCAGGGGGATGTCCCTTACGGGAATGCAGCACCATGGGGGAGGAGTATATAAGTTTTGAAGATGTGAAAATCACACTGAAAATTGTATGTGCTACAAAAGCGTTAACTTTATAAATAACTTGAATTTCCAGTTATCTGTAAACGGCCACAGCAACTTGGCAACACCCGTACCCATTTCGAACACGGTAGTTAAGCAAGTTCACGTTTTTGGTTGTACTGTACGTATGTACGGGAACCCAAGAAAGCTGTTTACTTTTTTTTCTTATGTTTTCAAAAAATTTTACTTCTGATCTCATATTTATGAAAAAAGTTCTTTTTTGTCACTGTATAGTAGTTTCGTATCGAAACATTTATAAATGAAAGCGCATTACTTGTTTTCACTCTACAATAAAAACAAAAAGAGGGTCAACGAAAATGAGCGAAATACTGCGAAAAAATATTAGAAAAAGTCCTTCAATGCGACGTGGGAATAAATATTCTCCGGTGCATAATATAGATAGTTTAATTTACGGCTCGCGTAATGATTGGAGAAAAAACTTATTACGTTCAGCATATGAAAAATTATGTTCACAAGAAGATCAAGTACAAAATGATGATTTGAGTGACTTAGTGAAGAGTATTACTCCTAATTCAGAGCGGAATACACAAAAAGAAGACGATCTTTTGTCTACTACGCAATATGTATTTAATTTACAAGGGATCCAGAAGCGAAATAAGGGATTGAAAAATTTACAGAAAAAAATATCAAATTATGTTCAAGCAGACCCTGAAAGTGCAAAAAGTACTTTGGACAAAATATCTCAATTATATACGAGCACTGGCTCACCAGATTCAATTTTTCGTAAGACAACTCGAGGTTTTCAATCGCATCTTGATTCATTAGTATCACAAAATAAACCGATGAAAGATGAATCTTATAGTTCTGAGAATATTTCAACACAAAAAAAAGATGACGCTCAGAGTGAAAATTCGACCAAATCTCTCGATAAAGAAAAGGATTTGCTCAGTACTACACAATATGTATTTAATTTACAAGGGATCCAGAAGCGAAAAAGAGGTTTGAAAAATTTACAGAAAAAAATATCAAATTATGTGGAATCTGATCCTGAAAATGCAAAGAGTACTTTAGAAAAAATATCACAATTATATACGAGTGCAGGTTCACCAGATTCAATTTTTCGTAAGACAACTCGAGGTTTTCAATCGCATCTTGATTCATTAGTATCACAATATACTCTAATGGAAGATACAACAAAAATTTCTGAAGAACATAATTCTGAAACTAATCTTTCAAATGAAACAAGAAATGAACCATCTATTCCAAAAAAACCACAACGAGAACCAAAAAATATAGGAAATTTAGTTGGATTTAAATTGCAAGGCAACGAAGAATGGGAACAATTAGAATTTGATTTCATGAAAGATATGTACACAAAGAAACAAGAAGATATTCCTTATAACCCTCAGTCTAAACCACAAAAAAAATCATTTTGGACAAAAGGGAAAAAAATGGTTGCACTAGGTTTACTAAGTTTAGGTTTATTGTATACGGGATCACAATGTTCAAAAGAACAAGAAGAAACTCATCCGTATAATATTGCTAATATTAAAGAAAAGTTAGCAGAGAGTGAAACTTCAGCTAAAACTCCTATGGTTTGGTCAGGTCCATTTTTTTCAAGTTCCATAGAAGATCCAGTACAAGATTATATCTCAACTGTGAGAAGTAAAACGCCTTTAGTGGTTGCAGGACCTGCAGATAGTTATCAAAAGGTATCTGAGGATAAATCGAAAGACACAATTCCAGAATATTTTACAGATGTAACTTTTACGGTAGATCCTCTTAAAAGAAATATTTTAGGAGAAGATGGAGTTATGTTCACAAGAGGGACAGAACCAGACTTAGGCGAATATGTTGTCACAGATAATACACGAAGCTTTGAGCATTCAGTTGACTTTCTTGACTCTATTCGACCAGTATATGATAGGTTTTTTACCACGTATGATAATGGTGAAAATTTAGTTTTAGGTCAGCGATTACCTCGAGTACTGTCAGAAGACCATATGTCTTCAATAGGTCATAATATTCGTCAAGGATTTGAACACGTAGTACCTTCTACATACAGAGTACATGATATAACTCAAAAAGATTTTGATGAAGATCTGATTTACTCAGCATCAGAATTGTTAGGAATTACGCCTGAAAAGGCTTTAAGTACATATAACTGGAGTACTAGTTTACAGAATAGGGGGAATATACAATGAAAAATTTAGTTTCAAGACTACAAGATAATGCGCAAAAATATACTGCGCTAACTGCGTTGGCTGGTGGCTTAGCACTTGGTACTGGTTGTACAACAACAGCAGTATATAACAAAGATACATTGCGTGAAAATTATCAAGAGATAAATCATCCAAATAATAGGTCATTTAATCCACAAGTAAGATCTGTGGGTTACCAACCAATTGGGCAAGATGATTTAGAAACAATGCTTCCAAGAGATTATGAAGGCAATGATTTGACATATAAAGCGTTGTTTCCAAATAATGATCGTTCAAAACCAACAGGAATTACTGGAGTTGTTGGAAGTTCAACACAAAATGGTCAATATTTAATTACAGGAATCAATACACGTATTGATCCACGAGTTCGACGAGCAGGTATCGCAGATGATACTTCTTTTGATATCTACTATGCATTCGTTGATAAAAATGAATACCATGATTTAGTTGGAAGAGATGAAAATGTCCCATTAGTTTTCGTGAATCATTATGATGGTTCTCCAAAAAAACATGTTGGAACTTCTGCACTTGAAGGTCTGACTTTTACATTAGCATCAGGTGGTAATGTTGGTGGGGGAGCTTTATGGTCTGGTGTAAGTTTAGCAACAAAATTAGGATTAGATGCATTAAGTCGGGAATCGTTAGAAGAAACAACTATGGGATATTCACGAATGCAGTTTTCACAAAATGTGAATAAGGAGACTCAAAGTCAACATAATTTAGATAGTTTGGTCAAATATTTTGGTCCACATATATTA
>JBLKOV010000113.1:0-2568 GCA_047603085.1 Candidatus Woesearchaeota archaeon | reverse complement strand
AAGATTATACTCGTATACCTGGAAAATCGCTCTACGCTGAAATATATGATATCATAAATACTCAGTAAAGAAAAAGAACATTTAAATATAATCTCACCATTCTCTTACTATGCACAAAATATATCTGTATAATACTGCGACAAAACAAAAAGAAGAATTCATTCCCCAAAAAGAAGGAAAAGTTGGTATATACTGTTGCGGTCCAACGGTCTATCATTATGCACATATTGGAAATTTACGAACATTTATTTTTGAAGACATGCTTGTTCGAACATTACGAACATTTGGATATGATGTAAAACATGTGATGAATATTACAGATGTTGGTCATTTAACAAGTGATGCTGATGAAGGTGAAGATAAATTAGAAGTAGGTGCAAAACGTGAAGGTAAAACAGTCTGGGATATAGCACAAAAATATACTGATGCTTTTTTTGCACATGCACAAAAACTCAATATTTTAAAACCAACAATTGTCTGTAAAGCGACTGATCATATTGAACAACAAATAGATATGATTAAAAAACTTGAAGAGAAGGGTCATACATATCAGTCGGGAGGAAATATTTTTTTTGATATATCGACATTTTCACAGTATGCAGACTTTGGTCGTTTACAATTACAAAATGAGCAAAAACATCGGGTACAAACACATGAAGGAAAACGTCAGCCCCAAGACTTTGCACTCTGGTTTACAAAATCAAAATTTGAAAAACATGCTATGAATTGGGACTCTCCTTGGGGAAATGGATACCCTGGTTGGCACATTGAGTGTAGCGCGATGGCGTATCATTATTTGCACGATATGATGGATATTCATTGCGGTGGTGTGGATCATATACCTGTGCATCATACGAATGAAATTGCACAAAGTGAATGTGCAACCGGAAAACAGTTTTTTCAGTATTGGATACATTGTGAATTCTTACTCGATGAAACAGGAAAAATGTCAAAATCAAAAGGTGATTTTTTGACAATTGATGTCTTAGAAGAAAAAGGGTTTGACCCCTTAGCATATAGATATTTATGTTTGACTGCTCATCATCGAAAACAGTTGACATTTCAATATGAAGCACTTGAACATGCACAAACAAGTTTACGAAAATTACAAGAAAAAACATTTCAATTATCGCAGAATGTGTCTGATGTACCAACCGCAGAATCAGAGTACGTATCTTTGATATATGAAGCTTTAGGTGATGATCTGAATATACCAAAAACACTGGGTATTTTATATCAAGTGCTTGATTCAGACATTACTGATGCGCAAAAACTCGCACATATAAGTTTGTGTGATTCTATTTTTGGTTTAGGACTGTTGAAATGGAAACCAGAAAACATTGAGTTACCTGAAGATATTCAATTCATTGCAGATCAAAGACAGAATGCACGAGAAAAAAAAGATTGGGCTAAGAGTGATGAATTGCGTGCACTACTAGATGAAAAAGGATATAGTGTAAAGGATACAAAAGATGGGCAAACAATCACAAAAAAAACGTAAACCTTATATGAGGATTCTTTGTTCTCAACTACTTGAAATAATTCCAAAATTTTTTCGTTTTTGGTATCAATATATCTTTAAAAAAGGGTCGAAACCTGATTTTTTAGTTATTGGAGCGCCACGTTCTGGGACAACGTCATTATGGAAACATTTAGCTCAACACCCAAAAATAGAATTCGCTCCTCATTTTTTTCGGATTCGTTTGACTTTCTCAAAAAAACCAATTCTTATACAAACAAAAGAAGTCTATTTTTTTGATCGATATTTTAGTAAGGGTTTACGATGGTATGAATCATTATTTTCACAAAAATCAACTGTGAAAGGAGAGGTCACGCCTATTTATTATAAGTATGAAGAAACTCTCAAACGAATTAAATCATCTTATCCTCACATAAAACTTATTCTTGTTCTTCGTCATCCCGTTAAGCGTGTGATTTCTGCACAGAAATTTCATACTATGCAATATGAACAACAGTTCTCACGTAAACATTTACTTGATGAGCATGTGTATGCAGGATTATATGATTATCATGTAACCAATATTTTTTCGTATTTTTCTCAGAATAATGTGTTGATTCTCAATTATGATGATTTACATGAAAAATCGCAAGAAACGTATGATGAAATATTTCAATTTTTAGGACTTCCGTCACATAAAATGCGTATAACTCCTGGAGTAAACAATTCTTGGCACGCACAAAAAAAGTTTACGCATCTTGAAAAGCAATTAGAACCAATTTTTGATCCGCACATTAAACGTTTATGGAAAATTCTTGGAAAAAAGTTTTCAAAGTGGGAAAGATAATTATGAAGAATTATTGCAATTCGTCTATACATTTTTGGTCTAAATAATCAAAAGGTTTCTTATTTTGTAATGTTATCATAACTTTGGCTTTTCTAATTTCTTTTTTCTTCCCTGTTGCTGCTGCTTCATACATATGTTTTCGTAGATTATAGGAATCTGGTTCTTTTGACTTTGTTTTATATAAAATCTTATTTAATTTTTTTAGTTTAGGTGGGTGAAGAGTGCGCATAGTTCGTAATTCCTTGACATAAATTGGGAATAG
>JBLKOV010000112.1:0-2595 GCA_047603085.1 Candidatus Woesearchaeota archaeon | reverse complement strand
ACTTATCAAACTGATACAATATCATTGAGTCGAGTCCTTGAAAAAGAAGAAGAACTCCTTGATTTTGTCTTATTTCATGAAATGTTACATAAAAAACACCGATATTATAAATCAAAAACTGGAAAACTCATGCATCATCATACTGCATTTAGACAGGAAGAACAATCATATCCGGGATTTGCGGAATTAGAGAAACGTTTAGAAAAACTCGTACGAAAAAAACGATTTATGAGGTGGTTTACGCGTGTATAAACTTAAAACTCAACCAAGTGATTTTGTGGTAACAGAACATATTCCTGCATGTGTAAACGAAGGAGAATATATGTTGTACATTCTCCAAAAAGAAAATATGAATACTCTTCAAGCTATTGAAATCTTGGCAAAATATTTGAGAATACACAAAAAACATATTGGATTTTGTGGGATTAAAGATAAACACGCTATAACACGTCAATACATTACCATTCGTTCATCAAAAACCATAACACCCTTAAGTATTGATCGATTACAGCTTCCATTCAGATTAGAATTTGTGCAGTACTGTGCAAAACCTCTGTATGTTGGAGCATTAGAACGTAATAGTTTTCACATACGTGTTCGATCCGCAAAGGAATACACTATTATACAAAAAGACGAAATCATAAATTATTTTGGTGAACAACGATTTTCTACGCAAAATGATTTAGTGGGTGAATATTTGGTAAAAAAAGATTGGAAAAACGCCGTCGACATTCTCTGCGATGATACAATTTCAAGTAAATATATAACGCAAATTCAGCAATATTTGCATACACATCCAAATGATTTTATAGGTGCTATACGATTAGTACCAAAAAACTTACTTGAATTATTTACGCACGCATATCAATCACGGTTATGGAATACATGTGCACAAATTTTTACGACAAAATATCCGCATAAACAAACAAGAATACCTATAATAGGCTTTGATACTGAATTAGATGAATACAGTGATGCGGTACAAGAAATTATAACAGACATTCTCTCTAAAGAAGATTTAACACTCAGATCGTTTATTCAAAAATCTATTCCTGAATTGACTTTAGCTGGAGCATCACGAAAGGTATTTGTAAAACTTTTGGATAAATCCTTTGAAGACTTGGGAGATGAAAAAATCTTGAAATTTACACTACCAAAAGGGTCGTATGCGACAGTAGCAGTAAACCAACTGCTCAAGAAAGCTCAGTAATTTTCTTCTTTAAGACAATATTTTTTTCAATCGAATCTATATCTGCTTGCGTAATAGTAATAGTTTTTTTGAGTTTTTTTGATTTGACAATAAGTTCCTTTATTTTATTTTGTGCGTCTTGTAAGACAATATCATGAACTTCTCCTACTAATGCACCAACTGAATCAAATACAAGTAAACCTTTAATTGTGACAAATGGTTTTGTATTCAAAAAAATAGCATATGGTGTTATACGTTCGATGTAATCTTTTCCGATAACAAAACCTGCTTTTAAAAATCCTTTATCGACTGAAATACCTACGATTTCTATGAGTTTTTTATCAAGAAAAATTTTATCGACTACACCAACAAATGCACCATGTGAATCAATCACGTCAATTCCTAAAAAGTCATCAGTTGTAATCCAGTTCGTATCAGACATTTTCTTTTAAAATAATAGATGCTCCTAATTGATGCACTTGTGTAATTGGTATTTGTATTTTTCTGCCAAAAAGTCCTCTTTTTCGAACCACAAATGTATCAACAATATTTGAATTTTGTACACGATAAATTTCACAGACCGTTCCTATTTTATGTCCTGCAAAACTAATAACTGGTGCATTAAGGTATTGGTTCGTTAATTCTTCAGTTAACATTATTGCATCTAATGATATATGTTTAATATAATCTTTTGAAACAAAAAATGGTTTTTGCACACCCTTTTTCACTATAATACCCTCAAGGTGGCATGTTCCTTCTTGAATTCGAATTTCTTTGACCTTACCCAGAATACTTCCTTTTGGGGTAACAACTTGTTTTTTTAACATACTTTGCAGAGAAATAGTCTCTTCAACAAGTTTTGTTTGTTTTGTAAATTGTTCCATAGGAAAAATGTGTACTATATGCTTAAAAAGGTTTCTTTTTTGCCTAGAAAAAAACTTGTATAAATAATGTTATGAGAACGAATTTCAGCGTGATAGCTAAGACAAAAAATACCATCATACGAATAATATTATATTTTGCAATACCTAAGCCAAAGGAGAGAATAGAACCTGGTAGTGGTGTTAAATTAAATGCAAAAATTGCAAGTGCCCCATAACGATTCACCCATCTCTTTGCTGCATATAATTTCTTTAATGAAACAAATTGAATCACATATTTACTGAGTTTATATCCTAAACCATAATTTAATACTGTTCCGATAATACTTCCTATAACAACAAGTATAATAGCAAGATTAGGATTTGCTCCACTCAAGATTCCATAGTAAAATAATCCGTCAATGGGTATTGGTAAAAAAAAGAATGAACCCAAAAAACCCATTAAAAAAAGTCCAATAGGGCTCACACTTGATATTTGATCAGTAATAAATATACGACTAATTTGGACAAAACTAATATGTTGCA
>JBLKOV010000111.1:0-2601 GCA_047603085.1 Candidatus Woesearchaeota archaeon | reverse complement strand
ACCCTTACACAATATATCCCCGCCCATATTAATATAATATTTTTGACAATGCTTTTCATCACAAATCTTTGCGATTCTATCAGCCGCATAACCTTTTCCAAAACCTCCAAATTCAATTTGTCGATGAAGATAGATACTCTGTTTTTTTAGTATATAGGGAACTTTTTTTGAGGTAAACATTGATTTTACTAAGGACAAAAAAGAGGGTTTAAATGAATACGATGGATTATATCCTGATGCTTCAAGATGTGATTTGAGTGAAATATCAAAATACCCCCTTGTATTTTTTCGAAACTCCAATGCTTTTTCACATAGATACGTAAATTCTGTATCAATATATTGCCAAACTTTTATTGATGAGTTTAATTCTGAAAGTTTTGATGTTGAAATAAACCGAGAAAATTTTTGTTCTATTCGTTTTAATTCATTTTCAATCAATGAAAAACAAAGAGTTTTAGGTACGGTTATAGTTATCTTCGTACCTAAATAAAAAAAATCTTTTGTGTGCATCACATTTTATTTTTCAGCTAATTCATCCAAATATTCTTGCACTGCTGCAGTCGTTAATGAGCTCCCACTTATTCGAGCAGGTAATTGTATGTCTCCAACTCGTTTTCCAATTGTTAACTCTGGTAAACCTCTATCAACTCCCGTAATAAAATTCTGCGATGTTGGATGAGTATCGCCTCTGGATTCAATTGATATATCCGACACAACATCGTTTTCAATTTCTACTCGAATCGCAATTGTTTCTGTTCCTGAATGATACGAATATGTTTTTTCTGTTTCATATACTCCATCTGCTAATAATGATTCAAACAACTCATCGTCTTGTTCATCCTGCGTTCGAGTATCACGAATTTCAACATCATTATCCTGTGATTCATACGTTTCACCTGATTCATCCATCGTTGTCATTTGTGCTTGGCTACAAGCACTTAACACTAATGTTATTGACATGAAAATTGTCAATATTACCCATTGTTTTTGTTTTTTCTCAAACACCATTTGTCTTCACCATATAAAAATACTGTAAACGTTGCAATTGTTAAACCAAAATCTCGCACACCATCCATACTCAAACCAAGTTTGAAGGTAATAGCTGCTAGATGAAGTGCAAGTAAAAATGCGACTGGTCGTACGTATATTCCGAGGATTAAGAATACAGATGCAATTAATTCAAAAATCGCATTTGCATAGACAAACCATACTGCATAATCTGTCAAAAATAAAAAAGTTGGAAGATATCCTATGAAGTTATACGGATCGAGTAATTGACTCACACCAAAATAGATAAACACAAGCGCCAAACCATATCGTAAAAGGGGCATTGCCAATTCCTTGTATGGCTCTACTGCAAATTTTTTTGTTTTCATCTACCTCATCAAGTGCTATTTCATTTATAAATATAATGAAAAAATAGTATGTGACATGAGTATACAAACATATATAAATCAAAAAAGTTGGTCATATAATATCATGAACTTACAAGAACTTCAAGCAAATTTTATTGAATCATTGATAGAATACATTCCACAAGTTGTTATCGCATTACTCGTTTTCTTTGGCGGACTGTTAGTCAGTAAATATATCGTCCTGTCAATAGGGAAAATTATGAGTAAACGAAAAGTTGATCAGACTATTTCAAAATTCAGCGTTTCACTGATTTCAGTATCGCTAAAAATCGTTCTCATCATCATCGTCATTTCAATACTAGGGGTGCAAACAACATCAATTATTGCATTTTTAGGAGCACTCGGTTTTGCAGTGGGTCTCGCATTACAAGGTGGTTTATCAAATTTTGCAGGAGGAATTTTAATTCTCTTTTTCAAACCATTCAAGGTTGGCGATTTCATCCTTGCTAATGGAAATATGGGAACTGTTGAAGCAATCCAAATATTTAACACCACAATCAAAACTCCTGATGGTATTTTTATGTATATTCCAAATGGAGCATTATCTAATACTGCAATTACAAATTTTTCTCGTCATAAAACACGGCGAATTGATTTAACTATCGGAATCAGTTATGATGATGATATCTCAAAAGCAAAAAAAGTATTGCAAAAGATTCTTTCGACTGATAAGAGAATTTTGTCTGAACCAGAATACTCAATAGTAGTCTGCGAATTAAATGATAACTCAGTAGACTTAAAAGTTCGAGCTTGGGTACAAGGTGCTGACTGGTGGCCAACTCAAACAGATTTACTCGAAGTTATCAAAAATACATTTGATAAAAATAATATCACGATACCATATCCGCAACGTGATATACACATGAAAAAATAAGTACACGAAATTACGCGTATTTTTTTCTTTTTTTTTCATTAATTTCTTAAAGAGAAACTACCTAGAGCAATATATGAAATATATACTTATAGTAATTGCTTGCATTTTACTATGTATTCTCACAAGTTGCACAACCCAAATCACGGAACCTCTCAACGAAACATTCACTGTAAACATCATTACAGACCAATTAACACAACCGTGGGGGATGGATTTTGTGAATGAAACTACGCTTATAGTTACACAGAAGAGAGGAGATATTTTACTGATACAAATAGATACTGGGAACATAACTCATTTTGCGAATGTCCC
>JBLKOV010000110.1:0-2640 GCA_047603085.1 Candidatus Woesearchaeota archaeon | reverse complement strand
TTGCAATTCCGTATGGATAACGTCAAAAAATCGAAAAAATTTTAGAAGAACAATTACAATTATGAGGGTGTATGTCTGGCGAAGAAATAGTTGCAAAATTATGGGAAGAGGGGGTTGTTGTATCTGCAGATATTTTACAAAAAGTAAGAAATGGTATGTCTTACCAAGATATTATAGCTCAACATCAAGAAAATATTACTCCGCGAGTTACCGTAGTAAAATCATACAAAGACAATCATCATGATATCACTGTAAGTGATTTTACTAAACATTATCAAATTCGATTGGATTACATGTCTGCTATGTTGAAAAATCGAACTGAGCTTGAAAACCTTTCATCAATCCATCGTATTTTACAAAAATCTGAAAATGAAAAAATATCTCTTATTGGGTTTATTTATGATATTCGTGAGACAAAAAATGGTCATCTTATGTTAACAATTGAAGACAAAACAGAAAAAATTCGTGTATGTGTTGTGAATTCAGAACAAAAAAAAGAGTTGTTTGATTTTGCAAAAGATTTAGTTTTAGATGATATTGTGGGAATAACAGGCACAGTCATGGCTGGAAAAGATCCTATCATTTTTGCTGATGAAATTATACTACCTGATATTCCAAATACGAATCCTTTAAAAAAATGTCCAGATGATGTGAATGCCGTATTTATAGGTGATTTACACATTGGAGCTAAGGTTTTTTTACAAAAGGATTGGGATCGTTTTATTACATGGATTAATCAAAAGACTGGTGACAAAAAATTAGATGAGAAGGCAGCCAAAGTAAAATACATAATAATTGTTGGAGATATTATTGAAGGAGTGGGTTGGTATCCTAATCAAGAGCATGATTTATCTATTATTCCATTTCGAGATCAATATGCAGAGGCTGCACGACTTATTGCACAAATTCCTTCACACATATCAATCATCATTTGTCCTGGTAATCACGATATAATGCGTTTGTCTGAACCACAACCTCCAATTTATGGGGATATTGCAAAAGATTTATTATCGCTTCCAAATATTGTGAATGTGAGTTCTCCAAGTGTGGTTAATATTCATAAAACTGAAGATTTTCCCGGGTTTTCTCTTTTACTGTATCACGGGTATTCATTTTTTTATTATCTAAATAATGTACCATCCATTCGTCAAGGTGGAGGTATAGAACGCATCGATTTAGTGATGGAATTTTTATTAAAACGACGTCATCTTGCACCTGCTCATACTTCAACATTATTTTTACCTGATAATGATCGGGACGAACTTATTATAGATGAAGTACCTGATTTTTTTATCAGCGGTCATGTGCACAAAAGTGTAGTGAGTTCATATAAAAACGTACAAATTATAAATTGCTCGTGCTTTGTAGATGTTACTGATTATCAAAAAAAACAAGGTATGATGCCAGATTTAGCAAAAGTTGCATGCGTAAATTTGCAAACTCGTGCAATAGAAATACTCGATTTTCATAAAAATGACTGAAACCCAAATCCAAGAAAAAATTGAAGTTCACATTATAGGAACATCCCATATAGCATCAGAATCGGTGGAGAAAATTCAAACAGTATCTCAAACTGTGAATACTGATCTCATCTGTGTGGAACTTGATAGACAACGATTATCAGGTTTATTACACCCTGATACGAAAAAACCGTCTTTTTTTACTATGTTGCGTCAAGTAGGAGCGTTTGGCGCATTATTTGTCTATTTTGGAGGGAAAATACAATCCTATTTAGGAAAAAAATATGGATTAAAACCTGGTTCGGATATGTTAAGTGCAATTGAATATGCAAAGACACACTCGATAAAAGCCGCACTCATAGATCAACCAATTCACATTACACTTTCACGTTTGTCAAAAAAAATGACTTTTTTTGAATACGGTCGAATGTTTTGGGAAACATCGATGAGTTTTTTATTTCCCAAAAAAACAGCGAAAAAATATCATTTACATGAATTACAATTATCTTCAGTTCCTTCGACAAAAGTAATCCAAAAATTACTCAAACTTGTTGAAGAAAAATATCCAACTATATATACATGTTTGATAGAAGAACGGAATATTTATATGTCTCAAAGAATCATACGTCTTGTACAATCCCAAAACTTTCGTCGAATTGTCGTAGTTGTGGGTGCAGGACATGTTCCAGGAATGAAAAAAATATTAGATAAAAAAGAGGTTGTATCAATACCATATGAGATCATTTATCACGAGAATTAAAAATCATGTATCGTATGAGCCTGGTGAATATATTACAATAATTCTGTATACTTTCATATTTTCACTAATAGCTCAATTTTATGCTTTATCGAGGTTTGATTTTTTTGATGATGGGTTACTGCTTGCGGTGTTTATTCAATATATGATTATTTTTCTGGTAATTTTATTTTTAACATCATTTATACAAAAAATAGTTGCAGTATATATTGGGTCAAAGATAATATTGAAAACCTCGTGGTTGGGTTTAATTATTTCATTTTTTATGACATTTTTATATGCAGGTTTCTTTTTATTTTTCATACCTCCTGGGTATGATTTTGAAGGGAAACAGAAATTTTTAATAGGTCGTTTTTTTCGGTTACAATCACATAAAGATTATGCTGTCATAAGCGCAGTCGGCGTTTTCATCCTATTGTTTGG
>JBLKOV010000109.1:0-2644 GCA_047603085.1 Candidatus Woesearchaeota archaeon | reverse complement strand
ATACGGCTTCAACAAAAGAGAGTTGATATATGATAATTTCCATTGCAAATCCATGTGATAAGCACAACAAAAAAATAGCTACTGTCGCCAAAACAAGTGCAAGTAGAGTTGTTGCAATTCTCTGTTTTCGAAAAAATCGAGGATTTTGTTTGAGGCTCAGATACTGCGCATATGCTTTTTTGTTTTGTTCAACTATTTCTCCTACACTGGGTGTTTTTTGAATAGGATCCCAAAAGTCATTCTTTTTGGCATATTCGTTTAATTCATCTTCTGCTCTTTGTAAATATTGTGTATAATCAAGAAAGAAAATACCTTTGATATTCATATTGACATCTCCACATTTTTCTTCTCAGAATCTTCGGCTTTGAACAAATCATGCTTTTCAAACTTTGCAATCTTTGCAACAATATTACTCGGAATAGTTTCTCGTTTGGTGTTATATTGCATGACATTAGAATTATAGATGCGTCGTGCTGCTGCTATCTGACTTTCAATTAATGAAAGTTCTTCTTGAAGTTTTAGAAAGTTCTCACTTGCTTTTAGATCAGGATAATTTTCTGCAACAGCAAAGAGTGATTTAAATGCTTGTGTTAGATTTTTTTCTTTCTTTGCCATCTCTTTCACATCTTGATCATCACGCGCTGATAATAATTCACTTCGTGCTTTTGTGACTTCTTCTAAAACAGTTGCTTCATGTTTTGCATATGATTTTACTGTAGATACTAAATTTGGGACCAAGTCCGCGCGCTTTTTGAGTTGTACGTCAATACCTGAAAATGATTTTCTGACATAATTTTGCAGTTGTACAAATGAATTGTACGTGAAGATAAGCCATGCAAGAATGACTCCCAATATAATATATAATGCTATCATGTGGTACTTTTACCTGTATGTATATATAAATTTATATGTTCGGTTAGTTTCAATACATACAATATTTTGGTTACAATTAAATCTGTTCCACTCACCAATAATTTTATAAACACTTTATTTTTGTCTATAATCAACGATGAATAAAGCTGAACAACTTGCACAATCTCAAAGAGAAATTGGTGTTGCTGAATTTTTCGCACGAAATAGACACCTCTTAGGTTTTGATAATAAAGTAAAGGCATTAATGACAACGATTAAAGAAGCCGTTGATAACTCATTAGATGCATGTGAAGAAGCAGAAGTTTTACCTGAGATTATTGTTGAAGTAACAGAACTCTCACAAGAACGATTTCATGTAGTAATTGAAGATAATGGTCCGGGTATTGTCAAAGAGCAGATACCAAAAATCTTTGCGAAATTATTATACGGGTCAAAATTTCATAAATTATCTCAAAGTAGAGGTCAGCAAGGAATTGGGATTTCTGCAAGTGTATTATATGCCCAATTAACAACGGGTAAATCAACAAAGATTATCTCAAAAACAGGGCCAACTGAACCTGCTCATTACATTGAACTTCATATTGATACGCAGACAAATAATCCGAAAATTACACGAGATGATATTATCGATTGGCCAAAAGATCATGGTACGCGAATTGAAATAGAGCTTGAAGCAACATACCAAAAAGGTGCTCGTTCAATTGATACGTATCTCAAACAAACTGCAATCACCAATCCACATACAACTATTATTTATACGAATCCGAAAGCTGAGCAGATTATCTTTCCTAGAGCAGTCGAAGAGGTTCCGCCAAAAGCTGAAGAAATCAAACCGCATCCGTATGGTGTAGAATTAGGTGTGTTGCAGGACATGTTACTCAAAACAACACAGAAAACATTATTGTCATTTTTACAAGATTCGTTTACTCGAGTGAGTCCAAGTGTCGCAAAAGAAATTTGCGAGCATGCAAAAGTCTTACCAAATACAAAACCAAAATCAATTTCTCGTGATCAAGTGGATGCGTTAATTAAAGGAATTAAAAAAACAAAAATTATGGCTCCACCAACGGATTGTATTTCACCAATTGGGCAAGAATTATTGTTAAAAGGATTAAAAAAAGAAATAAATGCTGAGTTTTACGAAACAGTTACTCGACCTCCAAGTGTATATCGTGGAAACCCGTTTATTGTAGAAGTAGGAATTGCATACGGAGGAGATCAAAAAGGAGATGACACAGTAAACGTGATGCGTTTTGCAAATAGAGTTCCTTTACTATATCAGCAAGGTGCATGTGCTGGAACAAAAGGCGTTATGTCAACTGCATGGAAAAATTATGGAATGTCTCAAAGTAAAGGAGCTTTACCAGTTGGACCATGTTCAATTGTTGTACACATTGCATCTGTTTGGGTACCATTTACATCCGAGAGTAAAGAAGCAATTGCACATTATCCTGAAATACTAAAAGAGATGAAACTTGCGTTGCAAGAAGTCGGTCGAAAACTTGGAAGTTATATTAATAAGAAAAAACGTGTAGGAGTTGAACTCAAAAAACGTTCATACATTCAAAAATATATGCCACATATTTCAGAATCATTAATTAAAATTTTAGATTTACCTGAAAGTAGAAAAGAAGAACTAGAAGAAAAATTATCCGCAATACTTGAAAAAGAACGCGGAAAAATAGATACATTAGAATTTGATGCGACAAAAAATACTGAATATGATGAACAATTTGCAAAAATAGGTTCAGAGTCAGATGATGAAGATTAT
>JBLKOV010000108.1:0-2688 GCA_047603085.1 Candidatus Woesearchaeota archaeon | reverse complement strand
TATATCTTGATAATGAATTTGATTATCGTGTATATACAAACCATTAGTATTCTTTGAAGTATTTGAACAACTATAACCCCCTAGGAATCCTGCCAGAAGTAACCCTGCGTACGGCAGAACCTTATTTTTTTTCTCTGGCATCATATACGAATTGAATAATATATTGCGCATTTTCAAGATGTGGGTGCACTATTTTTTTTGACTCTATTGGAGGTTTTAATCGTTGATACCAATCATTTACTTCCGGCAGAATGCGTGAACCGACAAAAATACCGGTAAAAAAAATAGTTGAGCTGAGTGTATAACGAAGATATTTATTCATACAAAACAAAAGAGAAAAAATGTTTTAATAATTTGTGAGAAAAAAACCGAAAGATTTTCAGTGTATCTGAAAATGTATAACTTTATCCTTTTGTTCAAGAGAAATCCCTTGAATTGGTGAAATAACCAAATCATTTCCTTCTAAATAATATTTGAGAGAAGTGTTTTGAGGAATCTGGACATATTCGATGTCTTCAAATTCTAGTTCATGTACGGGAAAATGTTCGCCTTCTATAGGATTTTCTACATCATAAATCAAAAAAAATGCAGTTTTAAATTCGTTGTCATTTTTTCTTGGTCGACGACCAAACATTACACTTTTTCCTTCGTATTTCATAGGTATGTTAAGGAGCTTATTATTTATAAAAGTGCGTATTTTTTTAGAACACAAGATACCAGAGAGGCACTACCATAAAAACGAGTGATTTAAACATCATCAGGTCAAAACTTCTTTGAGAAATGTAACGAGTGCGTAGCGGGGGGATGTCGTTGGCGGGGATGCAGCACCATAGAGGAGGAGTATATAAGTTTTGAAGATGTAGTAAACGACGGCAATAGGTTATATATAGATTCGTCGTTTACTAACTAGTTAAAGACAGAAACAATGTTTTTCAGTATAATATACTTGTGTCTTTAACTAATGTGAAAATCACTCAGAAAATTGTATGTGCCTCCAGAGAGTTAAATTTTTAAATACCCGTATCTTCCAAAGATTAGATATTTAGCATGACGATAGAAATAATAATTCTCATTTTATGTTTTTTCTTTTCCGGTTTCTTTTCGGGAGTTGAAGCAGCATTTTTTTCTGTATCAAAACTTGATGTGAAACAATTAAAAGCAAAAAAAGTCAAAAATATAGATTATCTAGAAAAACTTAAATTAAATCCACACAGATTTATTATCACCGTTCTTATTGGGAACAATGTTGCTAATATTCTTGCAGCATCACTTGCAACAAAGATTGCACTTGATGCGTACGGTGATGTTGGAGTTGGAATTGCAACTGGTGCAATGACACTCTTCGTACTAATTTTTGGTGAAATTATTCCAAAAGCATATTGCTCAAGTAAAGCAAAAAATGTCACGTTAAAAACATCAAAATTTTTAACAAGAATGGCAATTTTGTTAACTCCTGCAATCATTATACTTGATGCGATTACTATTAGAATCCTTCGAATATTTGGAATCTCAAGTCATGCACCTACAGACGTGTTAACTGAAGATGCTGTACGAGAAATTATTCAAATAAGTGCTGAGGATGGCGCTATTAATAGTACGGAAAAAGAATTTATTACAAATGTTTTAGAGTTTGATGATATCACAGTGAATGAAGTCATGATTCATAAAGAACATGTAGAATATGCATTTGAAACTGACGAACTTAATGATGTTCTTCGAAAAATGATGGAAAGTGGTTTTTCGCGACTTCCAGTGTTTAAAGAAGATAAACAAACTATTGTTGGAACAATTCATATTAAAGATATTCTCAAAAATACATTGAAAAAAAATCCACACAAGACTATTCAAAAACTTGTTGGAAAACCGTACATTGTTCCTGAAACGAAAAAAATTAATACACTCTTTAAAGGTTTTCAAAAGCGACAGGTTCATATGGCTATCGTTGTGAATGAATATGGGAGTTTTGAGGGAATTGTCACACTTGAAGATGTCTTAGAAGAAATCGTTGGAGAAGTACAAGATGAAAGTGATGTTGAAACTGCATTTGTTGAGCAATTATCTGAAACTGAATTTCATGTACGAGCTGATTGTTATATAGAGGAATTTAATAAACATGTTGGAACACATCTTGTTGAAACTGATGATTACGAAACTATTGGAGGATATATTCTAACATATATTGGAAGAATTCCAAAGAAAAATGAAGTTATTAAGATAAAAAATCTCGTCTTTAAAGCAATTAAAGTGTCTACAGCTCGAATTATACAGCTTAAAGTAACCAAGAAATAATTTTTACTTCTTTTTTAGATAGAGATACATACTTACCCATAACATCGACTCATCACTGGTATAAAAAAAAGAAGAATATGGTTTTGCATCTTTGGTAAAAACTTCAAGAAAGTTTTTTTCTTTTTGAAACATGCGTGTATATTGTTGCAGATATTCTTTTGCTAAAAGTGGTTTATATTTTTTCACAACTTGAATAAAACATAATCCTAAATGGATCCACACAGTCGTTCCTTCATAATTCGGGGCAAAAAATGATGGAATTCGTAATTCCTTGTGCTTTTGCCTAATTTTCGTATACCGAATAGGAAAGGGCTTATCCAATTCCAGTGATCTTATTGTTCGAAGTGAATTTTCAAACAAATCTTTTTTCGTAATTATACCACAATAATAAGGAAATAT
>JBLKOV010000107.1:0-2701 GCA_047603085.1 Candidatus Woesearchaeota archaeon | reverse complement strand
CCCCGACCGAAGCCTTGGCAAGGCCCCATTGTACCATTCAACCACCGGTGCGTTATGTAAGCAAAATCCTGTGTGATTTAAAAATATTTTGTTTTCAAGATACGAATATTTAAAAACATCTTCGACAGCCTCCTTATCATGTCTCGGATGAAAGAAAAATCAGCAGAATATACTGAATTACTCACAGATTGTGATAATCGGTGGGATATGCTCCAAGTTCTCATGGAGCTGGGTGAAGAATTAGAAGACTATCCACCCTCACAAAAAAATCCTGCAAACAAAGCACCTAACTGTATTTCCCAAGTATATCTTTTTGTTGAAATAACTCCACAAAATACAATTAAACCCCATATCACAGCTGATGCGCATATTGTCAAAGGTTATGCAAAAATACTCACTGATATGTTTACCGATGTGAAAATTGAAGAATTTTTACAAGATAGTCAAGATGTTATTAAGACTTTCATTGAACAAACAAAGATTGACTCGAGCTTTTTATCATCACGAGCAAATGCTTTTGGAAATATGTTTGAGTTTCTCACACAGAAAGTAAAATTACTTCACGAAGGGAACTGAAAAACGCTTCTCAATTTCAGCCTCACATTTTTTCTTATGATTATTAAAAGGAGAATCAATATTTCCAATTTCATATTGCTCTATATCAAATCCTTTTGCAAGTATCTCCCTCACTAACGATAGTATATACTTATAATGGTCTAAAATTTCTTCTTTTGTGAAAATAAACTCTTTTTGCGTTTTTAATTTTAAGTATTCAAATATGACTTTTTTTGGAACGATACCGTATTTGAGATACACTAAGAGTGCATACATTTTTCCTTGCATTAAAAAAGAATCATCCTGTTTTATAGAGCTATTTGTCTTCCAATCGACAATAGTTACTGAACCATCCTCATGCGTAACTTTACAATCAATAAATCCTTTCAAGTTTATTTTTGCTTGCGGAGTATCCATAATACGAAATTCAATGAATTCTTCGTGTATTGATTGATTATATTGAGATGTTAAGAGCTCCATCCCATGAAGCATGGCATAATAGTAAACTTCTTTGGAAAGCGGTTTTCCATTCAAACCCACTTGAGTATCAAGATTTTTTTCATCCCATTTTTGTAAAAATAATTGAGTTGGATCTAATCGTTTGCATTGCTCTAATGTTTCGTGCACAACATTACCTGCGTCTCCATAACAAGTTGGAACGTCAGTATCAGGTTCTGCTTTGAGAATTTGCTGATAATAAAAGACTAATTGTGACTCTCTGTATTGATTAATTGAACTCGCACTCATGTTACATACTATTTGACGTTCCATAATATCATAAAATCACAGTACCTTTTAAAAGTATTTCCTCTGAGTGTCCAGTGTAAAATATCATGTATGTACAATATAAAACGAATAGTATTATTTTCAAGAAATTTCACTTTTTTCACAAACTTTTATAATATGTATTTCGTAGACCTTATCCCATGACGAAAAAAATTCGTATTCTTGGCGGTCCTGGCGCAGGTAAATCATATATCACTCATATGTTAAGAGAAAAACTCAAAATTCCGGCCTATGATTTAGATGATATTTTCTGTTGCAAGAACACCCAAAACTATGATGATCGTGCAAAACCCGAAGTAAGAGACGCACAACTCAAAAAAATTCTACAACACAAAGAATGGATTATCGAAGGAGTATATGGAGATTGGACAAAACAGACATTTGAACAAGCAGATATCATACTTATTTTACAACCAAAAACATCTATTAGACAATGGAGAATTTTACGAAGATTTGTGAGAAGAAAAATTCTTTTTTGGCAGGATAACAGAACTGAAAGTTTGAAAAACTTTTTGGGTCTTTTTGCATGGAGTAAAAAGTATGACAGAGATATTCTCCAAAAAATCAAAGACGATCTGATAGTTCATAAAGATAAGATGATTACCATAACGAAATCTAATATCAACATACAAGATATTGAGAAATTAGCTAAGAGTACATCTACATAGACTCTTATTTTGCAATCAAAAGACTTTTTAAAGACTATATATTTTCATCATATATGGTTTCAGTTAAGAATCATGCAGGAGACATTGATGAAAAAACACGCATACAAATAGAAGAATGTGCAAGTAAACCCTTTGTAATAGGAGCAGCACTCATGCCTGATGCACATGCTGGATATGTAGCTCCCATAGGTTCAGTCTTACAAACACAACAATATGTAGTACCCGCATGGGTTGGATTTGATATTGGGTGCGGTATGACTGCGGTCAAAATTACGCAAACTTCGGCATATAAGGATATTCTTTCTCACAAACAGGACATTTTTGCAAAAGTTCCAAAGTTCGTTCCAATGGGAAAAGGAAAATTACGACAAAAAGAAACACTTACACCACAAACAATCACAAAATTCAAAAAACTCGTTGAGTCGTTTAAAAAAGGTGCGTATCAAAAAAGTATCTTAAATTTCATACAATCGGCAAGTTATAATCATCTTGGAACATTAGGTGATGGAAATCATTTCATTGAACTCTGTCAAAATGATGATGATCATACACTGTGGATAGTTGTGCATTCTGGTTCACGAGGTATTGGATATAAACTTGCGCAGAAATACATGAAAATAGCAGCAAAAGAAGAAACAAAATTTGAACAAACATTTCCACTTGATATTGATAGCCAAGAAGGAAAAGAATAT
>JBLKOV010000106.1:0-2736 GCA_047603085.1 Candidatus Woesearchaeota archaeon | reverse complement strand
AACATTTCTTTCTTTTCAGGCAAAATTAACGGATGTCATAAAACTTGAATCATGTTATAATCACTGTGTTGCAGAAATACATCATCCATTACGTGAAGCTGCAAAAATATGCGAGAAAAAACGAGTAGCTCGAATAAAAAAATGAAAAAATTTCTTATTCCTTTTCAGTATTATGACCCATTTATGAGATTAGGCTTAAATCAGCGACTGATGCAGAAAGTAGAAAATGAACAGAATGTCTATTTTTCATTGACTGGTTGGGATACAGTATGCATTAGTATTGGTGTCCACCAAAAGATAACTAATGTTTTGACACCTTTTGCTCGAGAAAATATGCCTCTTATTCGTAGAGAATCAGGTGGTGGTGCAGTTATTTTAACACGGGATGATATTTGTTGGGGAATCGTTGCACCACAATCATATTTTCCACAAAAAAAGCAAGATATCTACCGATTTGCATGTGAAAGAATACAAAAAGCGTTGCATGAAATGCATATTCCTTCTGATTTCAAAGAGCCTAATGATATCATCACAGAAAATGGAAAAATATCAGGATCTGCTATAGTTGAAAAAAATGGCGTTATCTATGTTATGGGTACGCTCTTATTCAAAAAAGATAAAGAACTCATGAATAGATGTCTTTGCCCCGAGTTTGATCGAAAACCAAGTGTGAAAGAACAAGAAAAACGTATAACATCTATTAGTGACGAGAGCTCATGTTCATTTGTAGATGCGGTACAAATAGTACAAAAACATTTGTGTGATACTCAAGATATTCAGCAATACGAGTGGACATTAGCAGATATTGCATATGCACAAGAGATTGCACAGAAAATGTCTGACAAAAAATGGATTTATGCACTATAGACGATGAAGATACTGTTCTACTTTTTTTTGAAACGTATTTTGCCTATCGGTTGGATATATCATCTCTTTTTCGAATACTGCTAATTGTGTATATAACTGTGAATCAAATTCTGATAACGAAATAGTTCTTCCAAGGACATCTTCGCACGAAATTGTGTGTAAATCATCAAATCCGCAAGGAGTTACATACTCAAAACCAGTCAGACCCTTTTTTTGCACATAGAATGAACACCCGAATTGTGAATATTGTCTTTGTGAAAATGATTGAAATCTCAACCCTTTTGAAGCAATTTTATATTCACTTTTTCCATCGATGTATAATGCATCTTTTTTTGGTTTTATTGCAATTGGTTTGTCAAGAATTTGTTCTAATGTTGATTGAATCAGTGTATTCACATGCTGATCGAAATCTGTGACTTTTTCTTTCTGCACGGGTGCAAAAAAGAAAACGGTTCGTTGTCCAGGACCGACATATGTTGAGCCTCCACCTCGCTGTGATTTTACAAATGAAAATTGTGACAAACCCTCAAATTGCAGTTTTGACTCATATGTTTTGTCAATAATTTGTATAGATTCAGATTGGTTTTTCACCTTTTTTCGGAGTTTGTTTAATGAATCTTTTGATCCAAATGAAATAGTTGGTTGGCACTCAAATAAACCTACAACAGATGTTGATGGATAATTCGCTGCCAGATATTTTGTGAAATCGGCTTGCAACAGATGTAGTATCTTTACGGGTATTGAATCTGCTTTTATAATGTACATAGAGTTTTGGAAAAGACAAATGTTTATATGATTTTGTGTTACGTTCCTCTATTTTGATAGTGTACGCTCTTATTGCATTATTGAAGTATCAATATCGAGATATTTACCAACCGATCGAATAATTTCTTTAAATTGCTTTCTTGATGTATTTCCAGGTGAAATATAACCCGTACTAGTTGTAATATATACGAAAGTTCCATCTACAAGAAAAATAGCATCACATTCAATATCTGTGACATTATAATTATGTCTGTAATATTCCCCTGTAGAATGCATAAATTGTTTGTATATTCTATATGCAAATTCATTAGTGTGTGATAGTTCATTATGCAATACTGTAACTTCTGGACCGTCCGGTAGGATTTCCACAAATCCCACCTCTAGAATATCTTGATTCGATCTATCTCTTGTTAGATGTTCCCACCTATTTCTGATCCAACTCGTGTTATCTACATATATACTAAATCGATTGTAAATCTCGATTTGTGTGGAAAAGGGAAGTTGCATTTCAACAATTTCTAATGGCCAGATCTGAGCTTCATTTTCTGACAGACTTTCGAATTTGTATTCAAATTCCACGTATTGGACATATTCTTTCATATTAGATGTTTCATTGAAAAAATGTTGATTAGCAGGATTGTTTTGTATACAATCATTTGGCTTATTTTGTACATAATTCATGATTGGACTGAGAAAACTCATTGAAAGATAATCATCAGATGGGAAATTTTTTATATATACTACATGCGAATCAATTGTGCTAAATGCGTGACTAGGACTACCAAAACCCTCGAGCTTTTCTAATGAATCAATCCTTGTTTCATGCACTTTGGACATTATTTCAAAATTTTCCCTTATTTTTTCTAGCGCACGTATATCTTCCAAATCACCAGTATCAAAAACTTTTATCCAAAAAGTTCTCGTTTCATTTATATAACTCCATTCTCTTGTAACATATTCTATAGTAAATATATGTTCTTTCACACAAGAAGTCGTTTCATATGGGATGTATAACTGCTGATCAATCAAAAGTAAAGAACCAGATTCTATTGTATGCCTGCGTGCTTGAGTTGATACATGCGCAATTTTAAGTTGTGATTCAAA
>JBLKOV010000105.1:0-2740 GCA_047603085.1 Candidatus Woesearchaeota archaeon | reverse complement strand
CACCACCAGCAAGACCTTGAAAGTTAATAGCACCAGATAATGGTTGAATTTTTCCTTCCAAAGTCGGTACATCGACCGTATTATAAAATGTACTCACTGCAAAATCTGCGCTTGAATTTCGAATAACAGATCCATCAGTTACAGTCATGTTCCAGATATTATTAGTAGGATCCACTAAATTTGTTGAATAATTCCAAGCTGGATCTGATTGACCGCTCAGTGTCGGAGCAAAATCAGATTTGATATTAAAAGAGTACTCAGACAATGAAGGATCAAGAGGCGAAGTACTATTATTCGCAACAGTAAAGAAGCTCTCAATACTTGAACCAGTATCACCAGTTGGCAATGTTACACCCGTCTGAATTGAAGCTAGATCATAATTAAAAACATTAATAATCACCGCTGAATCACTTACTTGTGGCGTAGCCGCCAATAATGCTGCTAAACCAGACTTCAACAATTGCTCCAATGAGTAAAAGCACTAAGCTTACACAAAAGAGAAAAATTACGTGATTAACTGTCGTCTGAAATTTTTTATACAAGAATTCTTTATGTAAAATTGCAAAAGATAAAAAACTACCCGCAATACCTGCCACGAAATACGCAGTAATCTCAAAAATACCATGCGGTATGTACTGTATAAAAGCGACTAAGCCAATAAGTACGCTTCCTGTTTGTATTGATTGCGAAATTGTTGAACCTATTGCAACTCCAATTATTGAAGCATTAAATGCCAAGATAAATATCGCACCAAAACTAAAGAAAAAAGAAAATAATAAACAGAGCAATAACACCGTCAAATTATTCAAAAAAATACCTTGAAAATGCTCTAAAGTTGGTATCTGAGACGTCTCCACAAGTCCGCTTTGGTACGTAAAGAGATAGCTCTCCGGAAAAAGCACAAAGAGTAAGGTGTATGCAAGTGAAATACCGGCAAATAAGAGTAATAACACAGAGATAATATTCCAATATTCTTTAAACAACCCTCTGCGCGTATGAATAGAAAGCTCTTTTATCTCCTCACGTTCTAACATATGATACATAAATGGACCTATTGCCAAAACAACCAAAAACACACTGACAATTGTCGCTTGTGAGGGAAACACAAAAATTGCTAAACCGCTTGCAATCAGCGTGTAGAGAAAACCTACAAAAAAGAACTTTATTTTGTGGGTCCGCTCTATTTTTGGATTTGAAAGTAATTCTAAAACCATAATACTCGTACTTTAGGTAAATCTCTTTATAAATATTTGGACATAAAGGCTCAGCAAATTTTTTGAGTGATTTATGCGTCTTCAAAACTTATGTACCTCTTTTTTACTGTGCTGCATCCCCGTAAGGGACGTCCCCCTGCGACGCACGAGTTATAGTTTCTTAAGAAGTTTTGACCTGAGGACGTAGAAATCACGCGTTTTTATGGTAGTACCGACGTAATCAAAGCACTAACAATATAATTCCAATAATGAGACCTATCAAAAAACCATATGTTATATCAACAACATAATGTTTTTGGCAATAATAGCGACTATAACACACCAAAAATGCCAAAAAAATCGCCAGAAGAGAAAAATCGGTTAAAGCAACAAAGAGACCCATTCGCCCAGTATGCATACTGGGAAAGGATGAAGCATCAATCTTCTCAATTAGAGTTTTATACGAAATCTTTTTAGGACGAGCATGAAAAAACAATAATCGTAAGGGAATATATGTCATAAATAACAATATAATTCCAAATAATAGTTTAACACTCAGCGTAAATTCACCAAGTGCATATAAGACAACAATACATACACCAAAAAAAGATAATGAACCAAATGCAGAAATGTCTTGCATCATTTGAGTAAAGAGTCGTCGAATAATATTCATGTACAATCAATGAAAAACTCAGTTTTTAAACATATCGAATTGAACCTACTAATTTATAAATTCACAAAAAAATTGCATATTCATGTTAAAACCACTATTGACTATCATTGTACCAGCATATAACGAAGCGCGCACAATTGTGCAAAATATGCAACTAGTCAAAGAATACTGTCAAACTCATAAGATATCATACGAACTCATCATAGTTGACGATGGATCACATGATAAAACATATGAAGAATCAAAAAAAATAGAAAACGCAAAAATTTTTCGAAATATCCCTAACCAAGGAAAAGGATATAGCGTGAAAAAAGGAATCAAGCACGCTACTGGAAAATACGTGCTCATCTGTGACTGCGATTTATCAACAGACTTATCAGAAATCTCAACATTTCTCAAACTAATCCCAAAACACGATATAGTCATTGGCTCACGAGCAGTAAAAACCAGTTCTGTGAAAACACGATTTACAAAACATCTTGCAGGAAGACTTAGTTCTCTTTTTATTCGAACCATACTCTGTTTACCACATAAGGATACTCAGTGCGGTTTTAAGATGTGTAAAACAAAAGTCGCAAAACACATATTTTCGAATATGACTATTAATCGTTGGGGCTTTGATTTTGAAATGCTTTTTCTTGCAAAAAAATTCAAATATAACGTAAAAGAACAAGGAGTGAAATGGGTTGAAGATCAAGACTCCCGGGTCAAATTGATAGATTATCCAAAAACACTGATTGAACTTGCAAAAATTCGATACAACGATATCAAAGGTACGTATACAACACAGAAAAATTTTGGACAAAAAACACTATCCTATCTTGATACGAAACGAATCCCCCAATTTCTCTTTGTTGGCGGCACGGGAGTTTTA
>JBLKOV010000104.1:0-2780 GCA_047603085.1 Candidatus Woesearchaeota archaeon | reverse complement strand
AGATGTTCGAATTCAAATAACAGAGAATAGTCTTGGAATTGACCAAGTTTTTCGAAACATCAGATTACAAGATGAGAGCAGGTCAGACACTCGATATCAAAATTCATACAATGTGAGAGTTTCTCAAGATACTCAACCAGGACTCTATCCTATTCAGTTTGGAGTATTCTTTAGAGACCGAGATAGTAATGATGCATTCATGACAGAAACATTGTTTTTGCGTGTTGAAAACTGTCAAGAAGAAGAAACACAGGAAACTGAAACTACTCATGAAGAAAACGAGTCAATTGTCGTTGTACCAGCTCCAGAGCAACCAACAACGCAACAACCAAGCTCAGGAACAGCAGTTCCAATAAGTGTTGTACAACCACGATCAAATGCTTTATTGATAACATTAATTATCTCATTAATTGTGTTATTACTCGTAGTTGTGTCACTTGTCGTAGTTTTACTGAAAAAGAAATAATTTCTTTTTCTCTTTTTTTCTTTTTATAATTCAGTATAGAAAATTCACTAAAAAACAATCTTATTTTTTGACATATTGCGTATGTAAAAACGATTCAATTTTTTTGACATAATTCTGCGCATCAACATAATATTTCTCATATTGTTGACCAGTTACATCTTTTAGCGTTCGTTTGGTAATCGATTTGTATAAATCAAAAAAGAATTTTACAGTAGATATATCTTTTGCAGTCAGAATCTTTTGCGAAACTGCATGCCGTTTTAATAGAACAGGAAGATATTCTGGTGCTGGCGGAACAACACCTAATTTCATGATCAATGCATGAGAAGCATCTGTCACAGCCCAATATAAATCTTCACAAGCACGAAATAAATGCCAACGAGAATTATTCAATGTTATGGGAGCTTTATTAAAATACGTCCAAATACTTTCAAATGTCGGTCGTATTTTTCCTTTAAATAATAATACTTGTAGTGGATCAAAAAAACCAGTATCAATCAATGCTACTCCATCTCTGAGTATATTTAATCCAATTGGATCACCTTGATGTACATACTCATAAAATGTCGTAAATTTGAGCGTCGTTACATGTATTTTTTTTGAAATTTTATGCACCAATTTTTCAACAATTATTTTGTACGTTTGCATTAATTCTTTTGAGAGTTCGATAGTCAAATCATCAACAACAATTAAAATGTCAATATCGCTTGATTCTTTTGTTGTTCTTCGAGCAAGACTTCCAAATAAGACAACACCTTTAAGCATTGAACCACATTCTTTCCAAACTTCTTTTGAAAAAGCATATGCAATATCAATGTCTTCTTGTGAATAATGCTGTGTTTGAGCAGATTTTTTTTTTTTTATATCAAACTTCAATGTAAGCCCCCTTTTTATAGTTATATTAGATAAGTTTATTTATAAACATTTATGAGTATTCTAAAGGAGTAAATACGCGCTATTTTGTGAGAATATAAACAATTTCACCAGGAAATTCACAAATGTGAAAAGAATAATCCTTTCGAGTGCATATTTTTTCAAACCACGAAATACGTTTTGTTCGATTCATTTGTTTTCCTTTAATATTTTGAATTGGAAAACTTGCAACTATATATGATGCATGTATAGCATCAAGTATATCATAGGTTATATATTTTTGTTGATATTCACAAGTATCCAATGTTTTTAATAAAAAACAGATCTCTACAGGAGTTTGGGGGATATTCTGCGTATTTTTGACAATATTACACACAAGTGCTTTTGCAGGTACATTATTGTACTGAAAAAAATCTTGTAAATGGGCTACATCTTTTTCAGATAGTTCACAGGCTGTATATGATGTTTTGAGTTCTCTTGTAAACGCGTAATATGCCACTGGATTCAAACCGCATGCAAGATCCAGTATAGATTTAGGTTTTTTTGTCAGTGAAAAAATCTTTTTGAAAAATTCTTCATAATAGGGCAAACGTTCTTGAGTTGAAATATGAGTCTTCAATAATGTTCGTATGTGTTCATCATCAACTGAAGTAGTAGATATTTGAGATCGATTTTGAATAGTTTCTACATCTTGAAAAATACCATATATCTTCCGTGCTTTTTGACGAATCGCTTTTCCTATAAGTTTGAGTTCTTTGGATTGAGAAAATTCACTCACCGATTGTTGTGTTATTTTTTCTCGTAATTTCTTTTCTAATCGACAAATCTCAATAAAATGTGACTGAATGAACGAATCTGATAAAAACTGTAGTTCTTTTTTTTGTTGTACATATGAAATGACTACTTGAGCTTTTTCATCAGTTACCATACCTTTAGAGAAAATAAAAGTACTTATAAGTCTACGCATTTTTCTCTATAATATGATCCCATTTACCCAAGTTTACAAACTCACAAAATCTCGAATGAAAGCTCTTGAATTATTTTGTCTGATATACGATGAAAAAGAAGTTGTGAGACAAGGATATTTTGAGTCAGAAATTCAACTCCTAGAACAATTTTGTCAAGAGCAGGGGTTATTTTATGTGAAATCATCATTTAAAGTACTCATTGATGATCCTGAAAAAGAGATATCAGATAGAGGAATACGAGTCGCAGTTGATGATCCGAGAAAAGGACTATTCTTTTTGTACATATCAAAATCAGAACTTTCCGTATACCAAGCTGCACATGCAGAAATCACACAGAACGCTGAAAAACTCGGAACATTACTTGGATATCCGCATTGTTGCATTACATTTTTTGAGCAAAACTACCAAGGATATGATTTAACCCTTAAACCCACATCAATATATACTAATCAAAAAAAAAAAAAAAATGATTG
>JBLKOV010000103.1:0-2871 GCA_047603085.1 Candidatus Woesearchaeota archaeon | reverse complement strand
CAAATATTTTTTGTACCATAACATATCTAAACAGCCTCTATTTTCGTACCGTAGAAAAACATAACTATAAGTTATAAAGAGGGAGGAAATTTATAATGGCAAGAACAAAACCACATTTTAACTTGATTTTCGTCGGTCACGTAGATCACGGTAAATCAACAACAGTTGGACGATTAATGTTCGACACAGGTAACATCGACGAACAAGCAATGCGAAAATTAAAAGAAAAAGCAGAAGGTCTTGGTAAAGCGGGATTCGAATTCGCATACGTAATGGATGGTTTAAAGGAGGAGCAAGAACGAGGAGTAACTATTGATCTTGCGCACAAACGATTTGAATCAGATAATTTCGATATGACTGTTATTGATGCTCCAGGGCACAAGGATTTTGTAAAAAACATGATTACTGGTGCTTCACAAGCAGACGCTGCAGTATTAGTAGTAGCTGCAAATGACGGTATCAATTCGCAAACAAAAGAACACGTATTCTTATCAAAAACATTTGGTGTGCAACAATTATTAGTAGCAGTAAACAAAATGGATTTACAAGATTGGAAAGAAGAAAGATTCAATCAAGTAAAACAAGAAGTTACAGCATTACTACAACAAGTTGGATACAAACCTGATGTTGTGAAATTTATTCCAGTTGCTTCCTTAAAAGGAGACAATGTAGTGAAAAAATCCGAAAACATGTCTTGGTACACAGGTCCAACTATTCGAGAAGCAATCGATATGTTTGAAGCACCTACACGACCAACAGATTTACCTCTTCGATTACCAATCCAAGATGTATATAACATCACAGGTATTGGAGCAGTTCCAGTTGGAAAAGTTGAAACTGGTACTATGAAAGTTGGCGATAAGTTAATTGGTGTACCTGGCCGGGAAGGTAAAGGTGTTAATGCAGAATTAAAATCAATTGAGATGCATCACGAATCAGTAACAGAGTGTGGTCCAGGAGATAATATTGGATTTTCCGCACGAGGATTTGGTGCAAAAGATTTAGCAAAAGGAGATGTTGTAGGTCATCCAAACAATGTTCCAACTGTTGCAGAAGAATTTACTGCTCAGATGATTGTCTTAAATCACCCATCGGTTATCACTGTTGGTTACACACCAGTATTCCATATTCACACTGCACAAATTGCATGTCAAGTTGTTGGAATTGAGAAAAAATTAAATCCAGCTACTGGTGAAGTATTAGAAGAAAATCCTGACTTTATTAAAAATGGAGACGCTGCAATTGTAAAATTACGACCAGTACAATCAGTTGTAATTGAAAAAAATGCAGATATTCCACAAATGTCACGATTTGCAATTCGAGACTCTGGTGTAACTGTTGCAGCAGGAATGTGTATGGATATTAAAGCAAAACAGCTTTAATTCCCTTTTTTGGAGAACAATAAACTATGCCAAAAGCACGAATTAAATTAGTAAGTACCGATATTGATAAAATAAACACAGTATGTGATTTTATTCGCGGTATTGCAGAAAAAACAGGTGTTGATCTGCGGGGTCCTATTCCATTACCTACAAAAAAATTACGAGTTACAACTCGAAAATCACCTTGTGGAGATGGAAAAGCAACATGGGAGCGATATGAAATGCGTATACACAAACGTCTTATTGATATGGGTATAGATGAGCGTGCTTTACGTATGGTTATGCGTGTTGAGATTCCAAAAGGATTAAACATTGAAATTGAAATGGTTGATTAGACCATTCTTTATTCTTTTTTTCTAGTAGTAACATTTTTAAAACCAAGCGATTTTCAGTATTGTATGATATATGATACCGATGATATTAGAGCATTTGGACAACTTCTTCCAAATGATCCTCAACAAGATTTTCAGTCACATCCGACATTTTCACGATTATCCCGAATTTCTGGATGTACAAAACCCCAATTATCGTATTTACAGCAAGTACTTGGCAACCCCGATAAAGGTTCACAATTTGACGAGTGGATGGGAGAAACAAAGCATCTCTTTCAAAAGCCTGGTTCTGATACATTAGTACCTGCATTTTTACTTACGCAATTTCTACCTCAAAACTATGACGGATTACTCTATGATGCTTTTTCTCACGAAAAACCACCTCTTGGACATATTGCGTGGCAAGATCATGGTGACGAACGACACATATTTAGTGTATATATTCGAGATGCATTTCAAGGAAGAAATCTAGGTTCGGTTTTAGTTGATGAATTATTATCGCAAACACGATTTGAATCGCATATTTCTACGGTGAAGTTAGGTGATAATCATCCGTATATGAATGCACAAATTGAACGAATTATAAAAACCAATCCCTTTGTTCAATACATTGGTGATTCAAAAGTACAAAAAAAACCGTATCATATACCTGATCTAAATCGCTTATAATATGCCAAAGTTTTTTAAATACTTTAATCAATACTTAGATGATAATTAATAATAGTGATACTATGAGTAGAGAAACAAAAAAGTCAATAGATCTTCCACTCTCAGAAATTACGCTGAGACGGTATGAAAAGCCATATAATTTACATAAAAGAGATTTAGTCATGCGACTATGTCTGTCAATTGGTTTACTTCAACCAGGGGATTCTCGTGATGTTGTTGTTGACGTGCTTTACGTATTATTGGCTGCTCGTTCTGAAAATAAATTATTATCAAGTTATGAAGTTAGAGAACGAGTTGTTGCTTGTAGACGTGAACACGAATTAGAATTACTTGGAATAGCTGATTCAAATATTCGGCGACAATTAAAACGTTTGAGAGATTTATTTATTGTTGAAAAACTCAAAAATAATTATCGAATAACGGAAAATGAACGTCTAGCTGTAATATTTACTGAAAAAATTGAATCCTATTTATTTCCGACAATACTG
>JBLKOV010000102.1:0-2872 GCA_047603085.1 Candidatus Woesearchaeota archaeon | reverse complement strand
GGAACACCTCCGGCATCAGAATTAATTAAGCAAGAGGCAGGTGTCAAAAAGGCAGCAGGTAATCCAAAAACGGACAAAGCTGGCGAAATTACGTTTGCACAAATCATCAAAATTGCAGGTATGAAACAAGATTCCTTGCTTGGGAAAAACAAAAAACAACAAGTAAAAGAAATACTTGGTACATGTAATGCAATGGGTATTCATGTTGATGGAAAACGTGCGATTGAAATTATTGCTGCAGTAAACGCAGGAACATATGATTCAGACTTATAGGTCTGAATTTTTTTTGAAAATACATAAAAAGGGTTAGAAAATATAATTTAGTTTATAGCCCACCAAATTTGAATGAATAACCGGGAAATTTTTATCATATCTAATTCACTTTTTGGCACCTGAACCTAAAAAACGTAATATGTATAAATATGAACTAATACCTGTTCACTATGAGCAAAACCCTTTCTCACAAAACAGAACTCAAAGAGTTCATAATCAAAACAGTTAGTGAAATGACTGAACGAATTGTTCCCGTTATTTCTGAAGATGAAGAATCAGAAATACAAACACTCTATGGGAGAAAAATCTACGATAATGATTATGACAAGAATAACTGTATAAAACTTTAAGATGTAAGCACAAAATTTATTTTTTTTCTAAACCTTCTTGAATTCGTTGAGATTCTGCAAGAATTATGCGAAAGATTTTCTCTCCAACATTTGGATTAATGCCAGCATCAGAGCTTTTTTGTCGAATTTTCTGGATGACTTCTCCATCGTGTTTTTCATCAGCGAGAGGTAAATTTAAGAGATGCTTTTGAGAAACAATTGAAGGTAATAACGAAAAACGTGCACTGAGAGAATCTATAATTGTGGAATCAATTTCGTCAATTGTATGACGTAATTTTTGCAATTTTTCTGGGTCCATTCAAATTTTCTCCTCTTGAATAGAATGTAAACAAACTGTACAAACTGGAACAATATAGTCAAATTTTAACTGTTGTTTTGCTCCACACCAAAAACACCTATGCTGCATTTTACCTCTTTTCCTCTATTGATATACTTTTTAGTATACTGATATGGTGTTACTAGTATTTAAATATATTGGTTATTGAGTTTGTATATGCATGTATATAATCGATGCTATTTGTAAAACAACTCAGTATATCTTAAATACTTTAAATAAACTATACATTAATGTACATTTTATTCAAGCAAAATAAGAAAATTTATAAAGAATACTTTGTTTTTAAGAGACATGAACGAAGAATTAGCACAATTTCCGTATTTCACTGGAAAAATGCTCAAAGCATTTTTACATAAAAACCAACCCAGCACAACAATAACCCGATGGAAAGATAAATTTATTCAAATTGAAAAGGGAAAATATACTGTTCACCAAAATCCATTCATTTATGCTTCAATTATTATCAGACCAAGCTATATATCATTTCGTTCTGCTCTCTATTTTTATCAATTAACAAATCAAATACCGATAAGAATCGAAGTTATGACTCCTCGATATAAACAAAATACGAATGAACTCATTTTTTATACATCAAAACATATATTTGGCTATGAAAAAACAGTCGTAGATACATTTGACATATTTATTGCGACAAAAGAAAAACTTCTTTTGGATTGTCTGTTATATCCTAAAGCAGGAGTAATGATTGATGAATTAGATTTACTTCTCAAAGAATCATTAGACTTAGGAAGAATTGTAGAATATCTCAAGAAAATAAACAAGCTCAGTCTCATCAAAAAATGTGGGTATTTGCTTGAAACACAGAATATGCATATTTATGAATATTTTAAACAGCAAATAAAAGAAGACAAAAATTATATCTTACTCAATTCCAACAAAAAAAAAGGGAAAAACATAAATCATAAATGGAGACTCTATGATAACGAGAACAGAACTAGTACAAATAGCTAAACAAAAAGGACTTCATCTTGGGCAAGCTGAAAAGAATTACTTGCATTTTCTTTTATTAGAAATAATCTCTAAGGAATTACCAGATAAATTAGTCTTTAAAGGTGGAACTGCATTAATGATTTGTCACAATCTGAATAGATTTTCAGAAGATTTAGATTTTGCTGCAATCAATACAGACAGTAATATAATAGAAAAACTCAAAGAAACGCTTCAAAAAAGAATTCCTACTATCGAGTTTGAACTACTTGAAAAAACGCCCGTCTCTGAATCTCTTATCGTTCGATTTCAGGGACCACTGTATACAGGAACACGGCAAACAACATCAAAAATTGAAATTGATATTTCATTTAGAGAAAAAATCGAAACAAAAACAGATATGAAAAGAATAATTTCCCCTTACCCCGATATTCCAACTTTTTTTGTGCAAACAATGAGTTTAACAGAAATTTTTGCTGAGAAAATACGAGCTATACTCACTCGAAACAAAGCAAGAGATGTCTTTGATTTAGAGTATCTTATTGCTTTAGATGTGCATACTTCGAAAGAGGGGATTGAAAAAAAACCCCCGTTTTTTCCTCAAACATATTGATATTATAGAATTGAATAAAAGCTACGAGAAAAAAAACAAATTTGGATACCAGAACTCCAAAATTTGATTACATATATACCTGATTTTACTGAAGTGATTTCAATTATACAAGAACATATGAAAAAAATAGAGTAACTTTTAATTAACTATCTAAGAAATATATGCATAAGATACTTTACGAAGATTTCTTGCCTAATAGGAATTTATACACACCAAATATCAAAAGCAAAAAAAGTGCAAAAATGATATAAGAGTATTCTGTCTTCATCTCAAAACCAGAAGTTTCTCTTACTGAGATCGTTTGTATTTTTTGATTCTGCCAGAAAAAATCAATCGTTGCTGTTCGTCGTG
>JBLKOV010000101.1:0-2903 GCA_047603085.1 Candidatus Woesearchaeota archaeon | reverse complement strand
GTTTTCCATCATCAGCAGTTAGAGTTACTTGATGTACACCTGCATCACTAAAAGTTGTTTGATAGGTATTTGAATTCATCCAACCTGAAAAAGTGATAGTGACATTATCTCCATCAGGATCAATTACTCGCGGATTTAAGACAATCAAACTTCCTTCATTTACCGTGATATCATTGAAATTTTCAATAACTGGAGGTTGATTTCCTGATAGAAGTTCAATATACACAGTTCGTGTTGATTGAAGTGTACCATCACTTGCTGTGATCATAACAGAATAGTTTCCTGCATCTCCAAACGTTGTTTGCCACCCACCTGTCTGATTAAATGGAAAGCTAAAGCTTAGTGATACTTCTCCACCATCAGGATCATACGCCATATTTTGATTGAGTTGGATAAAATCTCCTTCTGTGAAAACATAGACTGTCTGACCATTTCTTCTGATTTCACTTGGTTGCGCAGGAGTTTTAATTCCATCTTCCGTACTCATATTGTTCAGACTTTCTGTTTCATTATCTGTAACAATCGGAGAAAATAAATTATTGTCTGTTGTTTCGTTGAAATCCGTCATATTTTGTGTCGCATTTGTATCAGTTTGTTGTGGTGAAACACAAGCTGCTAACACAAAAAGTATACTCATCATGGAGATTATTAATAGTTTTTTCATAGTATCCCTCGTTGTTATTTTAAAATAGTGACTAGTATATAAATATTCTGTATTTTTATCCATAAGATTTATAAATGGATTTTCTGCCATAATTCTATATGGAAAAAGAGGCATATCTGTATTCTGAATCTGAGCTATTAGAGGAGCTTGATACGCATAAAACAACGGGTTTGACTTCTGAAAATGTCCATCAAAAAGAGAAAGAGTTTGGGAAAAATATTACTGAGAAAAAGAAAAAACATACATTCTTAACTATTTTATTCCGTCAGTTTCGAAATATAATACTCATAATCTTACTCATTTCAGGATTTATAGCATATTTTCATGAAGATTTTGTTGGTGCATATACGATATTTGGTACTGTGGGTTTTTTGGCATTACTTGGTTTTGTAATGGAATACAAGGCAGGAAAGGATGTTGAGGCTCTCTCAAAATTATCACCTTCATATGCTGATGTTTTACGAGATGGTGAAAAAAAATCAATACATACTGCTGATTTAGTACCTGGAGACATTGTTTTTTTGCAAACTGGTGATGTTGTACCAGCAGATATTCGTCTTATTGAAACATCTAAATTAGAGGTTGATGAAGCTATTCTTACAGGTGAGTCAGTTTCCGTATCCAAAAGTGCAGAAAAATTAACTGAAGAAAAATCAATCTCTGAGCAAACAAATATGGTATTTGCAGCAACACAAGTAACAAATGGTCATGCGGTAGGTGTAGTTGTGAAAACTGGTTCAAAAACACAGGTAGGTAATATTGCTCATTTATTAACAAAAATCAAGGATCAGGATTCTCCATTGATTAAGCGATTAGATCGATTAGGAAAACAAATTGCACTTGTTATCTTTAGCGTCTGTGTCATCGTGTTTTTTATTATGTTATCAAGGGGACAACCCCTTGAATATGCTTTATTGTTTGCGGTTGCAATCGGAGTTGCAGGTATTCCTGAAGCAATGCCGGTCGTGATTAATATTTCTTTGGCAAATGGAATTCGACGTATGGCAAAAAAAAACTGTTTAATCAAACAACTTCCTGCGGTTGAAACATTAGGTGCCTGTACAACTATTTGTAGTGATAAGACGGGAACATTGACACAGAATAAAATGACTGTGCAGGAATTATACACACTTGACACTGAAATGGAAGTGAGTGGTTCAGGATATGAGCCACATGGTGATTTTAAGATTCGAGAAAAAATTGTGGATCCTCTAAAACATAAAGACATTCGTTCATTAATACAAATAGCAAGTCACTGTAATAATGCTGATTTTTTTCATAAAGATGGTTCATGGCATACCATTGGAGAGTCAACGGAAGTGGCTCTCAAAGTGTTACAAAAAAAGGCACAGTTTGATGGAGAAGAAGATAGATTACATGAGCATCCATTTGATTCAAAACGGAAAATGATGAGTGTTGTTCACACGAGTGATTCCAAAAGTATGGTCTATGCAAAAGGGGCTCCGGAAATTTTTGTGCAAAAATGTACGCATGTATTGCATGATAATAAAGTTGTTCCTTTAAACGCAAAATTACTGAATGCTATTAAACAAAAACAGCATGATTTGTCTCAACAAGGATTACGAGTTATTGCATGTGGATATAAACATTATAGACTCAAAGAATATGACATTGACAAAGTAGAATCACATTTAACATTTGTCGGATTAATTGCAATTAGAGATCCACCATCAGAGGGTGTAAAAGAAAGCGTGTTAGAATGTCAAAAAGCAGGAGCTCGAGTTGTTATGATTACAGGTGATAACCAAGTAACTGCTAAAGCAATCGCAAAAGAAATTGGGATTTTTCATGAAAAAACAGATAAGGTTTTGACAGGAGAAGAACTTGCTCGAATGTCTGATGAAGAATTTACGCCAATTGCACAGAGCGTAACGGTTTTTGCTCGAACAACTCCTGAACAGAAATTACGGATTGTTGAGACATTACAAAAACTTGGCCATGTTGTTGCGATGACGGGTGATGGAGTAAATGATGCTCCTGCATTAAAAAAAGCAAATATTGGTATTGCTATGGGTGTTCGTGGAACACAAGTTGCAAAAGAGTCATCAGATATGATTTTAGCTGATGATAATTTTTCTACGATTACAAAGAGTATTGAAGAAGGGCGTAATATTTATGCAAATATGCAAAAATTTGTCTACTATCTCTTATCTATTAGTTTTGCACAAGTATTATTTGTGTTACTCTGTGTACTCATTAATGTTCCTTCACCATTAAC
>JBLKOV010000100.1:0-3005 GCA_047603085.1 Candidatus Woesearchaeota archaeon | reverse complement strand
CCAAAAAAATTTTAATTGTCGCACCAACAAAACCATTGGTTCATCAACATCTTCGCTCGTTTAAAGAACTTATTGAAGACCCTAATGATAATGATTTTGCGGTATTTACTGGTGCTATAAAACCTGCAAAACGACAAGAATTATTTGCACAATCAAAAGTGATATTTAGTACACCCCAAGGTCTTGAAAATGATATATTATCATCTCGTATTCATCTCAAAGATATAGGGTTACTCGTATTTGATGAAGCGCACAGAGCAACAGGGGATTATAGCTATGTCTGGCTTGCAAAACAATTTATTAAACAATCACCCCAAGGTCTCATTCTTGGTTTAACAGCCTCACCTGGAACAGACACAGAAACGATTCAAGAAGTTGTAGATAATTTACATATTACACAGATTGAATATCGCGAACAAACAGATCCTGATGTAAAACCATATATCAAAAAAACACGAGTTTTATATGATGAAGTTGATTTACCTTCTTCTATTACGGATTTACATAAAGCATTATTTTCATGTTATGAATCACGTGTTGCACAATTACAATCATTTGGCTATTTTCAACAAAAAACGGCAAAAACTATCTTAAAAAAAGAATTATTGCTTCTAACTGGTAGTTTGCAACAACAAATAGCACAACAAAATTTCGAGCCAGAAGTTTTACAAGGTATCTCATTATCAGCACAAATCTTAAAATTATCGTATGCGTTAGAACTCTGTGAAACGCAAGGAATACCAAGTACTTTTGAATATCTGCATTCTCTGGTAAAAGATGCTCAAGCAAAGAAATCAAAAGGTGTTGTTGCATTATATCAAGATCCAAAATTTCGATTTGCTTATACAAAAGCGCGAGAATTATTCGATCAAGGAGTCACACACCCTAAACTTTCTCGATTGCAAGATATTGTCTTAGAAAAACTCGCAGAAAAGCCAGATGCAAAAATTATCATATTTAGTCAGTATAGAGAAACATTATCATCAATTGTACAGACATTGCAGGTTCATAAACAAATTCGTGCGTCATTATTTTTTTTAAAAAAAAAAAAAAAAGGCGTTGGTATGTCTCAAAAAGAGCAGTTACAAACGATTCAAGATTTCACAGATGGTATTCATAATGTATTATGTATGTCAAGTGTCGGTGAGGAAGGGTTAGATATACCAAGTGTTGATATTGTAGTGTTTTACGAGCCTATTCCAAGTGCAATACGAACGATTCAGCGGCGTGGAAGAACGGGAAGACAGGATGAAGGTCTTGTACGTGTGCTCTGTGCCAAAAATACGCGTGATATGTCTATTCGATGGATTGCACAGAAAAAAGAACAAAAAATGTATGGAGTATTAGAAGCGTTTCAAAAAAAACAAGGTACAAAAAAAGTAACTTTGGATTCTTTTGCTTCTGCAAAGAGCGAGATGACTCCAACGTATACCTTATTTGCTGATTCTCGTGAAAAAAAAAGTGGTGTACTGCGGTTATTACATGACAAAGACATAGATATCAAAAGTCAAAGATTGACTGTTGGAGACTTTCAGTTATCTGACGATGTAATTGTGGAATTCAAACATGTTGGCGATTTTGTTGACTCATTATTAGATAAACGATTATTTGAACAAGTAAAAAAATTAAAAGAGACAGTCAGAAAACCTATTATTCTGATTCAAGGAGAAGAAAGCATATATGGGGTTCGTAATATTCATCCAAATGCAATAAATGGTATGCTTGCAACAATCACTGTTTCGTTTCAAATACCCGTCTTATTCACTCGAACTGATGCAGAAACAGCTAATTTATTATATACTATACTTAAACGAGAACAGGATGCACGTTCAACGCCATTTGTTCCACAACATATGCAAAAGGTGCACACGAAAAAAGAACAACTCCAAGAAGTTGTTTCACATATACCGTCTGTCGGTCCACTTTTAGCACAGAAACTATTAGAAAAATTTCATACATTGGAGTCACTTTCTCAAGCAAGTGTCAAAGATTTGAGTAATATTGATGGGATTGGTCCACAAAAAGCTCGAAATATTCATTCCTTTTTTCGAATAGATTATACGGATTCCAATAATTTTTTGGAGTAAAGTTTATATACTTGCACGTATTGCTTGCACATATGGTTAAAAATATCACAATAAAAGAAGAAGCATATCAGTATTTATCTTCTATAAAGCGAGATACGGAAAGTTATTCTGACGTCATATTACGTTTAAAACAGAGCACAAAACAGTCGATATGGGAATTATATGGGAGTGAGAAAAATACTTCGAAAAATACTGATTCTATAAGAAAAAACATGGAGAAAGAGTCTGATGAAAGGTTTAGATACTTGCGCAATTATTGATTTTATTCGTGGTTGCGATTCACTAAAGAACGTGTTAGAACATCATACTGATATTGTGACAAATGATTATACATATCTCGAAGTTTTACAAGGTGCAAAACAGAAACAACCCTATGAAGATTTCTTTGCAAGAATAGAATCATTTCCTCTTACGAAAAAAACATTTGCCTTAGCTGTACAATTAAAAGAAGAGTCACTCCGAAAAGGAACTGAAATACCTATGCATGATTGTATTATTGCCGCATCTTTTATAGAACATAATGTACAAACTATTATTACTCGTGATAAACACTTCACCCACATAAAAGATCTCAAAGTTATTTCGTATTAAATCTTCAAAAAATCGTAATATTTATACATACTAAATCTTTCCTCACTATTATGCAGTCAAATTCGTTTATTATAGAAGGTTTAGATAAGGATGCGTGCCTTGTCTATAATATATATCACGCAGCAATAAACTCAAACCCTAATATGATACGAATTGGCAATACCTATCTCTTTCATGCTGATAGGGTCTTTGAATCAGAAAAAAAACTTCTTGAACTTGAAATACCTGATGTTTCAGGTTTATCTCTTTGCTCGTTATTAACTGATGCTGATGATCTCTTTGTGTCTAGTTTTATGCATTAACCCGCTAATGGAATAATGGATTATG
>JBLKOV010000099.1:0-3085 GCA_047603085.1 Candidatus Woesearchaeota archaeon | reverse complement strand
TTGATATCTAGTGAATTACCCACAAATAACTCTCGAGAAAATCGTTCTTTTGCAAGTCGCCAACCAATAACGATGCCCCGGTCATCTTCTTGTAAAAATCGACCTTCTGCAATTGTACCCTGAATAAAACCACCAAGATCCTCACCCGTAGACAAACTTACTGCTTGTAATGATCCTCTTCTATTTTCCCGTCCTACGCGTATATCCACGTTTGTATTAAGCAAAATATTAACATCTCTTACTCCTAAAACTGAACGAAGCACATTTGCATCAGATTCGCTAAATACGCCAAAACCCTGTGGACCTCCTCCACCACCTACAGATGCTAATGGAGCAATTAAGATCGTATCCGTACCAAAAGAATCTAATTGTGATGTAATACTTTCTTCAAGTGCATTACCTAAAATAATTAAAGATACAAGTGCTGAAATACCAACAACAATACCGATGATAGTCAAACTACTTCGAAGTTTTCGCTGCAAAAATTGTTTCCATACTAATCGAATTATATTTTTCTGCATATGTTAATCCTCTCGTAGTGTATCTATTATTTTTTTTCTTGATGCAATAAATGATGGCAAAAGTCCTGATAGAATTCCGACTATAAATGCAAATACTAAACAAAATATAATGAATCCTATATTGATTGAAATACTCAGTAAATCAAAACCAAGTGCGGCAACTATTTGCCCAATACCAAGTGAAACTCCTATTCCAAGTATAACGCCAACAATTCCACCTAAAAGACCGATGAGTCCACTCTCTATCATAAAAATACCTAATATATCTGAATTCTTTGCACCCACCGACTTCATAATCCCTATTTCTTTTTCTCGTTCTAACACAGCAGTAAACATCGTATTTGCAATACCAATTGCTCCAACGAGTAAACTTATTGCAGCTATAGCTCCAAGAAGTAATGTGATAATTAACGTAATATTTTGAAATTGTCGTAATAATCCTTCTGGAGTTAAAACTGTAAAATTATTCTCCCCTAACCGTCTTTCAAGTAATCGCTCTAGTCGTTCACGGGCTTGGTCCATTTCAACACCTGGAGCAAGTACTGCATCAATAAACGTCACTCTTGTTGGTCTATCAAATAATTCTCGAGCATCTTCTAATGGCATGAATATATCATTATCATCAGGAGACCCAGTACGCTCATAAATTCCTATGACGCGAAATCGTTCTCCCTCTATAACAAGTGTATTCAACAAACTAAGTTCACGACCAAAAAAGGCATCCGTATCAAAGGCCACATTATAGCCAACTACAACTACTCTTCGTTCATTATCCCGCCAAAAACGACCGCTCTCCATATTTGTATCAAACAAATATTGTTCGGAAATAAAGGAAGTATCCGTATTTGGTATTGCTTGAATACTTGTAAAAGCTGTTCGTCTGCTATACGATATTTCAACAGCAGGTTCGACGAGCAAAGGAATGACTCCGCGAAAATATGGAAGTCGCTCTATTTCTCGTACAATGTCTTCATCTAAAGCCCGTTGAGATAGACCTTGTTGAATTCCACCGCCAGTAATAAAAATTCTATCAGTTCCGAATTCATCAAATAATTCCTCAACCGCACTATTTAAGCCTTGGGATAATGTGAGTAATGTGAAAATTACCGCAACAGATACAACTATCCCAAATACGGTAATCCAACTTCTCACACTCCTATCCTTTAAGGATTTAAATGCGACTCCGAGTAAACTGATAAAATTCATATGGTTATGATTTATTCTTCTTCGTCATCCTTTGATTTTTTCTTTTTTCTATACCATACAAATGCAACAATTCCAATTATGAGTAAACCAAAAAAGATTAAACCGCCCCTTCCTTGGGTTGGAAGTAAACCAACATTTTGTGCAGTTTCTCTATCGAATAATCGAAGTGGTAAACTAAACTCATCTGTGAATTGCGTATAAAAAGAATCTCTGTAAGACAACGCAAATTGCAAATCAATTGATTCTGCATCCGTATTATGAGCATAAATCTCAAACTGTGCTGTTTCAAAGTCATCACTTAAGAGATTACCCAAATAGGAGTTTGGTGAATTCAATATCACATAATCTTCTGTTTCTTGCAAAGTTAAATACGCAAAGTTTAGACTGCTTTGACCCGTATTTGATACACTCACAGTTACTCGTCCTCTTGTTCCTGACACAACAATATCAGTATTCTGAATATTTATGACATATGACGGTTCAGCATTAATTGGTACACCAATTTTTGTTTCTAACTCGCGTTCTTCTCCACGACTGTCAACATAGGAAATACTAACAGGTATTTGATGAACACCGACGTCTGCTTGCGCGTCAATAAAATATGTGAAATCAAGCATCCGAGTTTCTTGTCCATGAATTTGAGAAATAATTCGCTTATTTGATGAACCAATAGGTCGAATTCCACTCTCATCAGTGTTCATATTTACTTGCACATTTTGAATAAAGTTATTACCTAAATTTTCAACACCAATGCGTAACGTAAATTGTGAACCAACTTGCGGATTTTCAGGTTCAACTTGAACTGAATTTACTTGGACTAATCCTCTTTGTGTTTCAATTCGTATTGGAAACTCAGAAATAATGTGTGACTGAGGTCTTCCTGCTTCGTGATACTTTAATCGTACTGAATTTTGTAATCCTTCAGCTGCTTGTGCATCAACACGTACTCGATAATGAATTACTCGAGCTGAACTTCCTGATTCACCACCACCAATTCTCACAGTTCTTTGTGCATCACTTGGATTATCAAATGAGAATGGAAATTCTGCAAGTAATTCAAATTCATATTCTTTTGCTTGTTGACCCAAATTATCTATTCGAAAACGTAACTCAACATAATTACCTGGTTGCACAGGATCAGGTTGTTGATTTACGAGTGTTGGGACAATTAAAGCCCTATCCGTATTTTGGATAGCAAATGCAGAACTTATAAGCATGATGCTCATAAGCATTAATACTAAACATATTTTTTTTTTTTTTTTGTCACCTTTTTCTCTTTATTCTTTTTGAAAAGGTTTTATCGCGTTTTCACGTTCTTTTTTTGTATACGTGTTTTCAGCAACAAGTTTTCCTTCTGA
>JBLKOV010000098.1:0-3126 GCA_047603085.1 Candidatus Woesearchaeota archaeon | reverse complement strand
TGTTATGTTTTTTTGGGCTTTTTTAAGTGCTTCTTGCAGAATATAATCGCAAAAATCAGTATGTTGCTGTGCAACTTTAAATGGAATCATACCTGCATCTGGCGATGTGAAAGATTTTTTTACATGAGAAAGTATTTTTTTCTCTTCAATAATCGCAATAGCAAATGTATGTGCGGTTGATTCAATTCCAAGACATATCATATGGGTGAAAAGATAAACTTACATAAAAAGGTTATGTTTGCTTACAGAATTTACAGAAACGGTATAAAAAGAATTAATGGATTACCGATGATAATTGTGAAGAGAAATCCAAATAAAAATGCAGGAATAAAAGGAATTCCTATTTTGACAAGCACATTTTGTATCTTATGTTTTTTTAATGTTACAATTTGTTCATTTGTTATACCTAAATCTTTTGGACCGCAAATTCTTTTGTTTTTCACAAATACATCTTCGACAACCCATTCTCCTTCTGTGAGATCTTTCACATGCATTTTTTGTATAAAACAGGTCTTTTCAATGGATTTTACTATGAATCCCATAATAACGAGGATGAAAAAGGCCGTTGGGATGAATATTAACGCTATTTTGAGTAATTCGTCTGTAAAAAGATAACTAAGCGGTAATCCTAAGAGTAGAGCATATGAAATATACATAATATGTACATGTTTTTTTCGAAGTTCTCTGTACGTTTTAAGGCATTCGGTGGTGTGTCTGAAAAATAAAAAACCTGTCCAGATTAATCCGTAGATTGCGCCAAAAATAAAAATGTTTATGACAAAAAAAGGGAGAAATAAAATATTCTGTGAAATAAGATATTCGTTTTCTGTCAATAAACGGAGTATATTAACTGCATAGTCTGGTTGAAAAATCATCGGTGAATATGTTGCAAATGCCGGACTGATTGCCATAAGCATTTTTGCATCTCCGCCCCCCCATTGCCCTGAATAGTACATTATTGCTCCGATGATATATGCAAAAATAAGTCCAAAAATACCAAAGAGAATTGGGAGAATTGTATATGTTAAAATAGATTGTACTGCAAGCAATAAAAAAATACTTGCGAGTAAGGTATAATTTATCCAATTAGGAACTTCTCGTTTACGTAGGTCAGTTAGTGATCCTGCTATGAGTGCTGTTAAAACGAATATGACAAATACTGCATCAAATATCATGATAAACATTAAGAGAGTTGAGTTTAAAAAACTGTTGTTTCAAACGATATGTGTATAGAGAAAAAAAGACAAAGACTTATCGTCTTTGTAGTGCTGAACCAATAAGTATTGCCGCTGTTACAAGACCTGCTGTCAAAACGATAACATTTCCATCAGCAGTAGCTCCTGCCCAGTTAGATCCCACTCTGATTATCCAAATTGTGACAACAAAGTATAAAATACTTAACACAATTAAGATAAATGACGAGATTACTGTGAGTAGTAGCGCCATTATGGTTTGGATAAAGGGTTTTGGTTGTTTTTGTACCATACTTTATTTTTCTCAATACTTATTTATATACTTTTAGGAAAGAAATATTGTGCAAGAAAAGTTCCAACAAATCGTATTGTTGGGTTTATTTAATAAGTACGCCACTTAAAGTTGCATATTGACCAGGTCTTGATGTTACTCTTACATTACCCAGTTTAGTCTGTACAATTGCACCTTTATTGAGAATATTTCGAATTTGATAGTTTCGGTTTGCTTTGTTTTCAGCTACTGAATCAATATCTACAAGTGTCACTTTACCGGAAGTAGGGTCTGCAACGGATATTTTTTTTACTGAAAGCATTTTTTGTTTAGATTTTCCACCCAAAGTTCTTTCAGTTCGAGTTTTAGTCTCACCAATTTTTGTTAAAGTTGGCTGATTAACTACTGCAAATTGTCGACCTTTTCGATATGCTACTAAACGTCCACCTGTTGATTTTCGTTTACTGCGAGTTCTTTCGATTGCCATGAATTGAGTGATTTTGTGTTTGTTTATAAATGTTACTGTTTACTGAAAAAACTCGAATTTTCCAAAATCTTTCTCATTTTTTGCTATGATATATTCTCAAAACGAAATATTTATATATGTTAATTATATATCAATTGATATATGATATCAGAAATTATATTTGAAAAAGGAATGAGATATCCTAATTTATCGACTGTATTAATGGTAGAAGATTATCTTAAAGAACATGCTGATATTCCGATCACGATGGCAAAGTTGCGAAAAGAATTACCCAAAAAAGTTATGCATCAAACGTTAAAACTAATATTACAGTATCTTTGGCAGAGTGGAAAAATACTGTATGGACCAAAAGGTATTCAATGGATTTATGCACCTCCTGAGCATATTACAAAAATGCTTACTGACACGATTGAGGTGTAAATGAAATCTGTGAGAATTTTATTGAAAGGTGATGCAAAAAAATCATACGAGAAATTAAAAAAGAGAAAAGACCCGCTAGCAGAGGATATATTGCGTTCTTTTGATATAAAAAAAGAAAAGCTGCGTCAAAATCCTCAGCTTGGTAACGCAATAGCAAAACAAAAGATTCCAAAAGAATTAAAGAAGCTTGGCATAACAAATTTATATCGTATTGAGTTGACACATGCCTGGCGAATGCTCTATTCTATAGAAGGTAATGCGATTGAAATTTACATATTTATTTTGACAATTGCAGACCATAAGGGTTATGATGGAAAAATGAAGTACTGAGTGTGTATTTTCATATAAATAGTACTATTATTCTTAAAATTGTGATATAAGTCAATATATGTAAAATAGTACTTCTGTGACCATTAATTTTATAAAGAGTATGAAAATCTCATATGTACTTGCAAGTAAATTGCAGGGGGAATATACTATGGAACAAGCAAGACCATTTGACGCATTAAACGCAGCTCGAAATAAACGAGTTATCGTAGAATTAAAAGGTGGATCACAATTAGTTGGTGTACTAAAAACATTTGACAGTCACATTAATATATCATTAGATGAAGCAGAAGAACGAGTAAATGGCGAAGTAAAACGAAAGTTAGGAACAACTTTTGTTCGCGGAGATACTATTGTTCTAATAACAATTGCTTAGGAGTATAAGAAATGGGAACAGGAACAGCAAGTCAGGGTAAACATGGACGATC
>JBLKOV010000097.1:0-3179 GCA_047603085.1 Candidatus Woesearchaeota archaeon | reverse complement strand
CCTCTTCTTCTTTATATTCAGCATCAACAACATTTTCATCTTTTTTCTTAGAACCCTCAGTTCCTTCTTGCTGTCCCTGAGCTTGTTGTTCTTGTGCTGCTTTTGCTGCCTGTTCATACATTTTTGTTGAAACTTCTTGTAATTTTTTATTTGCAACTTCGTATTGTTTCTTAATTTTTTCAACGTCTTTATCTTTTTCATCCAAGAGTTTCTTTAATGCATCAACTTCTGTTTTTACAGTTTCAATTTCTTTTTTGTCAACTTTTCCATCAAGCTCCTTTTGTAATGAATCAAACTGGAATACGAGTGCATCTGCTTTGTTAAGCATTTCAATTTCTTCTCGTTTTTTCTTATCAGCTTCTTCATTATCTTTTGCTTCTTGTTTCATTCGCTCAATTTCTTCTTTGGATAAATTTGTTGAAGCAGTTATCTTAATTGATTGCTCTTTTCCTGTTCCAAGATCTTTTGCAGATACATGAACAATACCATTCGCATCAATATTAAATGTTACTTCAATTTGTGGAACTCCCCGAGGTGCTGGAGGAATACCAACTAAATCAAATCGTCCCAAGGACTTATTATCTTGAGCCATTGGTCGTTCACCCTGTAATACATGAACAGTTACTGCATTTTGATTATCTGCAGCAGTACTAAATACTTGGGATTTCTTCGTTGGAATTGTTGTATTCTTTTCAATTAATGGTGTCATTACACCACCTAGAGTTTCAAGTCCTAGACTCAATGGAGTTACATCAAGTAATAATACATCTTTCACATCCCCGCCAAGGATTCCTGCTTGAACAGCTGCACCCATTGCAACAACCTCATCAGGATTCACAGATTTATCCCCATCTTTTCCAACAATATCTTTCACGAGTTTTTGTACTGCAGGGATACGTGTTGAACCACCAACAAAAATTACTTTATCAATCTTTGATTCATCTAATTTTGCATCTTTGATTGCTTGTTTTGTTGGAACAACGAGTTTATCTAAAATTGGTTTGAGTAATATTTCAAATTTCTCCTTTGATAAATCCATATTCAAGTGTTTTGGACCATTTTGATCCGCAGTGATAAATGGAATATTGATATTAGTCGAGGATTTTGAGGATAACTCAATTTTTGCTTTTTCTGCAGCTTCTTTTAATCGTTGAAGACTTGTCGCATCTTCTCGAAGATCAATTCCTTGTTGTTTCTTGAAATCATCCGCGATGTAGTCGATTAATAATTCATCAACATCATCACCACCTAAATGATTGTCACCATTTGTTGCCTTAACTTCAAAGACACCATCACCTAATTCTAGGATAGATACATCAAATGTACCACCACCAAAGTCAAATACAAGAACTGTGTGTTCTTCACCTTTATCTAGACCATATGCTAATGCAGCTGCAGTTGGTTCATTCACAATTCGAAGTACTTCAAGACCTGCAATTTCACCGGCATCTTTTGTTGCTTGTCTTTGTGAATCACTAAAGTATGCAGGTACTGTAATAACTGCTTGTTTAACTTCTTCACCAAGATAGTTTTCTGCGTCTTTTTTGATTTTTTGTAAGACTTTTGCACTTATCTCTTGTGGAGTATAAGATTTACCTTCAATTTCAACTTTATAATCTTCACCCATATGTCGCTTAATACTTCTGACCGTATGTTTTGGATCAGTAATTGCCATGTTTTTTGCTTGTGTTCCAACTATAGTGTCTCCACCTTTAATTGTCACAACACTTGGCGTCGTTCGTCCACCCTCAGCATTTGTAATTACTGTTGGTTTTCCACCTTCTAATACACTCACACAGGAGTTTGTTGTTCCTAAATCTATTCCAATAATTTTTGCCATATTATCATTCCTCACATGTTTTTATATTCTAAATAGTATATTTCTCAATTTTTTTGAGTATCATCTTTTTTGTTCACCACGACTTTTGCATGCCGTATTACTTTTCCATGTAATGTATATGCTTTTACAACTTCCTTAACAACTACATCATCTTCTTTTGTTATATCGTGCGTTGTTTGAATTGCCTCAGCAACTGACGGGTCAAATGGTTTACCAACTAAATCAGGACGTTCTACACCTTCACTTTCTAGTACATCCCAAAATTGCTGTTTTATCATTTGAACTCCCGCAATACACTCATCTTTGTTTTCAGTGTGCATCATTGCTAAACTAAAATTATCAAAAATAGGAATGAACTTTTGCAAAACCATTTGTGATCGAAATTTTGCTTGTTCTTGGTTTTGTGATTCCATTCGTTTTTGATAATTTGCAAATTCAGCTTGTGTTCGTTTAAGCATATCAGTTAGCTCCGCAATCTGATTCTGTAATTCACTTTCTTCAGTTTGAGTATGTTCCTCTTGAGGTTGTGTTTCACCATCAAAAGATGGTTCTGGTTGAGTTTTTTGCGCATCTTCAGCGCCTTTTTGCTCATTTTCATCGAAATTCTGTTTTTTTGTCATTTTAAAACCCTTTTTTGTCAATCTTAAATCAACAGACTGGTGAAATAAGAAGTTATTTATAAAGTTTTTGTTTGTTGACTTTAAATCAACAAAATTTATATATATCCTCCCACTTACCATGCTTATGGCATTCATAATTCAGCGAATAACTGTAGTTCGAACAAGAAAACCTGAATTTCATTCTATTAACGACGAGCTTCAGTGGTTTGCAGGCAGTTTGGGGTTATTTAATTTACGTGATAAAGATAGAACATGCTTTCGCGTGTTCATTGAACTGATTAAGAAATCACGAACTCAAGATTTAATTTCAAGTGATGAACTCGCTGAACGATTACATCTTACACGTGGAACGGTTGTGCATCATCTTAATAAATTATTAGAGTTTGGTCTGATTATAAATAATAGAAATAGATATGAATTGCGTGTGAAAAATTTGGAAGCACTTGTTGATATGATTCAAGAAGATTTTACAAAAACATGCGATGAATTACGAAAAGTTGCTCGAAATCTTGACACACAACTTTCATTGCAGTGATTATAAAGAAAGCGTAAATAATATACTTTACGTTCTTCGAGAACAAACAGCCCTTATACCTACAGTCGGACTAGGTACTAGACTAAGACTCGGGTCTTCATAGGACGATATACCTCCCGATTCAGAATCAAAATAAAAAACAAAATTAGAATCACGCAAAGTTTGGGCTAAGTACCGATGAAGT
>JBLKOV010000096.1:0-3193 GCA_047603085.1 Candidatus Woesearchaeota archaeon | reverse complement strand
ATACCAAGTTTTGAAATTTATATCTCACCAGATTGGCGAGAAACAAAAGGACATATCCAGTTTACAGAACCACTTTACCGATACGGAACACTTATTACGGATGCGTATCTTGAATTTGAAAAAGGAATTGTTACAAAAGCTACTGCATCCTCAGGCGAATCTCAGTTAAAAGAAATGATTGCTGTAGAAAATGCAAATAAAATCGGAGAATTTTCTCTGACCGATGGTCGTTTTTCAAATATTACTCGATTTATGGCTGAAACGTTATTTGATGAAAATGTTGGAGGTCCACATGGAAATACTCATATTGCAGTAGGAATGGCATATAAAGATTCATATACAGGAGATATTCAACAGATGAAAAAAGAAGACTGGGAAGCACTTGGTTTTAATGACTCAGCAGTTCACACCGACATAGTCTCAACAGAGAATCGAACGGTTACGGCAACACTTGCAAATGGTGAGAAAAAAATAATCTATAAAGATGGGAAATTTCTCCTGTAAAAAAGAAAAAGGAGTTGTACTCCCTTTTTATGAAAAGTCCTCTGTAAAGATTACATTTCCATCTAATATAAATGTTACAAGACCCAAATTATCCACTTGAACCGAATTATTTATTGTTTCCCTAGCTAATACTTGAGCACACATGATATCATCATATGGTTGTGTTACTTCCAAATCAATTTGAAGCTGTGCAGGAAATGACTCTAATATAAACTCTTCAACAACAACTTCATGGCAGGGTGTGGGTTTTTCAACAGTAACTGCATACATATAGGTTCCATTCACATATGAGGAATTAACTCTTTGACACTCTCCTTCATATGCTATTTCAACATTTTGCGATTCTGCAACACATGCATTTGGATATGTTTGACCATCTACGCCGCAGACGGGCATATATTCTCGTGTACACGCTTGCAATAATTCGGAATCCTCAATACATTCTCCTTGATAAGCTATTTCAACACCTTCTGATTCTGCAACACAATCATTCCCATATGTCACATCATCAACACCAGAGACAGGAGCATAAATTGCAGGGCACATTGTTATAGGTTCATCAGATTCACACTCACCAATGTAATCTATTTCTACACCCTCTACTTCAGCTGCACAAGCATTTCCATATGTTACACCATCAACACCACACACGGGAGCATATTCCAATGTACATGCTTGAGGTACTTCGGTTTGCGAAGTATTCGTTGTATCTGTTTCTAATTGTGCACATCCGAGTATAAATACTGCGACTATGCTGAGTAATAATAATAATTTCATATTTATCGACCTCTCATAGATTTATGTGACTGCAAGTATATAAATATAGCTATAGCTTTCATGAGGATGAAAGTTATTTATTCTTTTGTTTGTGCTCATGATGAGCTTTATACAAATCAACAGTTACTAACCCTGTAGGAACTGCAATAATACCGTATCCAATCAGTATTAAAAACGTTGCGAGCATTTTGCCGATGCTTGTAATTGGGACAATATCTCCATACCCAACTGTTGTTAATGTGACTATTGTCCAGTATATTGCTAGAGGGATATTTTCAAAACCCGGCTGATGACCTTCGATAACATACATCAATGACCCAATAATAATGGAAATAATAAAAACGGTAATGATGAAAATAAAAATTTTTGGAAAACTTTTTTTTAACCCAACCCATAAGTACGATTCCTGTTCTAAAAATATCATGAGTTTTAATGAACGGAATATTCGAAAAAAACGAAGTAATCGTAACGTTAATGCTATCTGAAGTTGAGGAAAGAAAAGCATCAAAAATGCGGGAGCTATTGCAATAAAATCGATTATACCATAAAAACTAAAAACATAGTCTTTTTTTTGTGAGCTACAACGACACGGGTGATATATTCTATCGTAAATAAACCCAATATTATCCATTCTATGTATAAAAAAAGTAAACTGTATGAGTTTCTTAAGTGTTCAACACTTTCCAAAATTAAGACAAATACTGAAAGAATGATTAATATAAGCAAAATCACATCAAAAATACGACTTTTTTTGCTTGTATGTGAAAACAATACATCATGCAAATAATCTCTCATAGAGACATTCTTTGAAAAGAGATTTAAAAATGTTTAGATACAAATAAATTCCTGTAAACCACTGGACAAGTGTCACTCAAGAATTTATAAACAGATTATTCTACAACACATACATGAAAGCAAAATTCACAGAATTTATCAGAAAAAATTTGCAAAATACACAAAAACACACTAGTCCAAATACTCCCTTTTGTACAAGTGATGCGAAAAAAATTTGGTCTAAAGTAGTCAAAAAAATCCATTCATATTTTCAGTTTACGCAAACACAAAAAATTCTCGAAGAGTTTATGAAATTCACAGATTCATTCACACGGCAAACATTTGTACATGAATTAGAGCATTCATTTATACCTTTAGATGTTCCACCCAAAGAACGAATACAAATCCCTTATTCCTATACCTATGTTACAGAAGATGAAGATGTTTTTCATAACTATAAAAACCAAAATATTCCTATTATCTTTTTACATACGCAACAGGACGTGCAAGATTGTGAAACATATGATTCTCTCATTGCAGTTGAATGTGACAAATTTCTCTGGCATCTTGAACAACTTCCTCAAACGCAATTCAGACCGTATGAAAAAGAACCTATTTTTGAAAAAAATATATCGCTTCTTTATTCCTACAGTCCAATATTGAGTTATTGGATGTCGCAAAAAGAGTTACAACAGGAATTTTTAGATATCACACAACAGATCGTGACTTTACAAGAGATCCTAGATACAATACGCAGTACCTACCAAAATCAGAGTGCTGAAGATTATCAAAAAGAGATAGATAAAATCAATGAAAAATTGGCTGAAACTCTCTCACGTACACAGATTTCAGCAATTGATATATTTGAACAAAACCAATCTCAGAAAAATCATCCAATTATACAAAGTATTATTGAGGATGCAAAAGAAAAATCATCAATACCATCCACTTTTTTATCTGAAACATATCCGTTTGAATTTTTGTATGACGAGTTTCAAAAAGAATCACAAAAAATTCAGAATGAGAAATTAAAAGCGAGGCTACAAGATTTATATCAAAATTCGGAGGTATTGAAAAATATCCCACAAATAGTAAGCGAAATTGATATATATATATATTTGTGTGATTTTTATAATGG
>JBLKOV010000095.1:0-3211 GCA_047603085.1 Candidatus Woesearchaeota archaeon | reverse complement strand
CATACTGCCGAACTGCATTGCCATATTCATCTTTTTTCTGTGCAAGTGCTTGTAACTCTGATGAAAGATTTATGTCTTGAGTGTTTGATGGAGCAGGACTCGGATTTGAATTCTCGGCAGCAGAACCCCAAGGAATACGAGGAAAATTCCACGTGTCATTCTCATCTCCTTCTCGAAGTGAAACAAGAGCAGGAATAAAAAAAATAAGTGTGAAACCAAGTGCCAATGCATTGGCAAATTCAATAGCAGCAGCAATATTTGGAACTGCTTGTGTGAGTCCATTCAAATTCCCGCCACCAAAACCATACATAATGACGGTAAATACTAATACTGATGCAGAAATTGTGAATACTTTTGCTGAAAAACCCTTTTCCCAAAACCATGTTTTGAGCATATATGCTAAGACTCCAGTAAAAAAACCAGAAATAAGAAGTAAACCCCATACACCAATTGCAAGAGCACTCAAACCTACTTGCTGTGGGACAAAAAAGACGGAAACTGATGCAAGAATTGCAAAGATAATTGCTGTTTTGTTACCAACTGCAGATTGAACTTTTTCAAGCTTTGCAACTCTGAGTAAAATAATGAGGATGAAGAGAAAATCAATAAAACGAGGTGAGACTTGATAGAGTTGGGCTAAATTTAATCCACTAAATACATTTAATGTTCGAGACAAAGCATCTTGTAATGTGTTTGCAAAAGAAAGAGATATTTGAAATACGAAAATCAGCGAAGCGATGAATAACTTTAATTTCATGTACGAAATATCGCGAATAACCTTTATAAAACTTATCTTCTCAAACCAGAAACTATTAAAACATCAAACACAAAAAAAAAATCATTATGATACTCAACGAAGAAGTCATTCAACAAGTATGGGAAAAAGCCCGAATCACCCAAAATAATGATCCTAAATTTTGGCGTAAAGATTCCTGTAATGCATGGATTAAACGAGTTGAATATGGTAATCGAGAATCACAATATGGGTGGGAAATCGATTATATTGATGTTGATAAACCCCCGAGTATTGAAAATTTTCAACCCCTACATTGGAAGAATCATGTCGAAAAAAAACATAGTCAAATTGTCTGTCACATTGCAAGTAAAGGAGTTGAAAATACCGAAATTGACGAATAAAGTTAAAGACAAAAGTATTGCATAATCGGAGAACATGATTTTGTCTTTAACTAATTAGTAAACGACAAATCAATTTATGCGTTATTTCTGTCGTTTACGAATAAACCCAAACCTTTTTAAAAAAAGTTCTCTGACTACACTACATGGTATCGCACAACGAAAAAAAATTACGGAAAAAGAACCGTGTATCTCATAAACCTCCTAAAAGACGAAAGAATAAATCACTGCCAACAATTATAGGTATAGGTGTAGTGTTTGCAATCATTGTCGCATTTTTTATAACACAAATTGAACCACCAATTTCAACTGAAGGTTTACCTCCTTTCACATTAACTCAACCACACGAGTTTGATAATACGCAAGGAGATGGACCAATATTTTTCATTAAGTACAGTGACTTTCAATGTCCAGCATGTGCATCGTTCTCGCCACTCTTAAAACAAATGATGGATGACTATGGCGAGCATATTACATTTGCATACCGACACTTCCCACTCAAACAACAATTTGCTAATTCAGTCCAAGCAGCACGAGCAAGTGAAGCAGCAGCAAGACAAGATGCATTTTGGGAATACCATGATACATTATTTGCACAACAACGAGAATGGGCAAATGTTGGAAACCCAACACCATTTTTTGTTCGATACGCAACAGAACTTGGTCTTGATGAAGCACAATTTCGTGCAGATTTAGCTGATCCAGAAATTGCAGCAATTGTTGAACATTCCTACCAACATGCAATCTCACAAGGAATGAGTGGAACGCCTTCGCTTTATCTTAATGGAAGACCACTTCAAGGTATTTCATCATATGAAGATTTAGCGCTTCGAATAGAACGAGAACTTCGATAGAAGTTTTCTTTTTTTCTTATATATGTTTTCCATTATCAAATTGATTAAGTGATTGATTCAATTGATTGTGGACTTGCACAAATGTGGCACGACGACTAAATTCTTTCACATTTCGCGCACCAATGTATGTTCCAGTACTTCGCAGTGAACCAAGAATATCTTCAATAAACGGTGTGATTTCTCCTTTAAACGGAATAAGTGTTTCACGTCCCTCACTCGCGCGGTACTGAGCTTTAATTCCATAATGTTTTTGCATTGCTTTTGAAGAACTCATACCATAATATGCCTTATATTGTCTCTCATTTTGTACCACAAGTTCGCCACCCGATTCTGAAAATCCTGCAAAAAGTGAACCACACATGACAAAATCTGCACCGGCACAAAACGCTTTTGCGATATCACACGGATACACTATTCCACCATCAGAAATAATTTTCCCATATGATGTTGACGTATTAATTCCATGAGCTGCATCCGCACATTCAATAACTGCGCTTAATTGCGGATAGCCCACTCCTGTTTTTCGTCGTGTAAGACATGCTGACCCACTTCCAATTCCAACTTTCACAATATCAGCTCCTTGAAGTAAAAGCTCTTCTGCTATTTCACCAGTCACAACATTACCTGCAATTATAATGTGCTCAGGAACAGTTGATCGTAGTTTTTTCACAGTCTCAACAAATGATTCTAAATATCCGTTTGGAACATCTAAGCATACAAACGAAAAATACTTGCCAAGACCATTTTGTATTACGTGCATAAATTTGTCCCAATCCAGCTGACTAATTCCTAAGCTGTAGCCGACATAATCAGGATCATTTATGAGAGGTAATTTTTCTGCAAGTTCTTCAATTGTATAATGTTTATGTAAGATAGTCACTAATTTATGTTTTCGTAAAGCCTGAGCGATTTCAAACGTCCCCGTAGTATCCATATTTGAGGCAATAATTGGGATTCCCGTCCAAACTTTAGGAGAATGATTAAATGTAAATTCTCTTTCTAATATTACATCTTTTCTGCTTGTTAACGTGCTTCGTTTTGGTTTTAAAAGTACATCATCAAAATCTAATTTTATGTCGTTTTCGATTCTCACAAAACATATGGTATATGTTTGATATATTTAAATCTTACTTGTTTTATGATTTTCCATATCAAATATCGTATCTTTTTTCATATACGCAATGCCATAATACACAATAATCAAGAGAACAGAAAGTAAAAAC
>JBLKOV010000094.1:0-3211 GCA_047603085.1 Candidatus Woesearchaeota archaeon | reverse complement strand
GTTCCGAGTCACGATCAACACCGAGTGTTAACTGTGTTAAGTCATTTGTTCCAAGACTGTATCCATCAAAAATCTCTAGGAATTCTTCTGCTAAGATAACATTTGATGGTATTTCACACATACCCATAACTTGGAATCCATCTTCTCCTTGTTTTAATCCATATTCGTTCATCACACCTATGACTTTTTTTGCTTCATCGATTGTTCGACAAAAAGGAATCATGACTTTTAGGTTTTTGAGTCCCATTACATCACGAACTTTTTTGACAGCTTCACATTCTAATCCAAATGCTTCTTTATACTTCGGATCATAATATCTCGAAGCCCCACGCCATCCAATCATTGGATTATCTTCTTTTGGTTCGTATAATGTACCACCAATTAAATTTGCATATTCATTTGTTTTAAAGTCTGAAAAACGCAAAATAACCGGTTTAGGATAAAACGCTGCACATAATCTTGCAACTCCTTCTGCTAATTTATCGACAAAAAATTCTGTTTTGTTTTCATACCCATGCGTATGGTCAGCAATTTTTTCTTTGAGTTCCTGATCTTCTAGCGAATCATAATTCATAAGCGCAAGCGGGTGAACTTTAATTGATGAATTAATGATAAATTCTTCACGCGCAAGACCAACTCCTTCATTTGGTATAAAGGATTGTTCAAAAGCTTGCTCCGGATTTGCAAGATTCATCATAATTTTCGTGTCTATTTTCGGTAGCTCACCAAGATCAACTACTTCTTTTTCAAACTGCAAAATTCCTTCGTAAATATACCCATCATCTCCTTGCGAACAATCAACAGTTACATCTTGACCACTTTTTAATGTCTCAGTTCCATTTCCAGTTCCAACAACACAAGGGATTCCTAATTCTCTCGATATGATAGCGGCATGACATGTTCGACCTCCCCGATTTGTTACAATCGCTGATGCGATTTTCATAATCGGTTCCCAGTCCGGATCAGTCATATCAGTTACAAGCACTTGTCCTTTTTTGAATTGATTTATATTTTGAACATTTTTAATAACATTTACATCCCCTGCACCGATTAATTCACCAACAGATTTTCCTTTGAGAATAATATTTCCTTTCTCATGAAGCACATACTTCTCAAGTTTTCCTTTGTCTTTTTGTTAATGAACTGTTTCAGGTCGTGCTTGAACAACGAATAATTCACCAGTTTCACCATCTTTTGCCCACTCCATATCCATAGGCTTATGGTATCCAGCCTTTTGAGAATAATGATCTTCGATAATAGCACACCATTTCCCTAAAAGTAAGACTTCATCATCAGAGATAGCAAATTTTTTCCGATCTTCTGGAGCAACATCGACATTTTTGACAGGATGTTTCTGATCCTGCGTGTAAATCATCTTAATTGCTTTTTCACCGCATGTTTTTGAAATAAGTGATTTGTATGCTTCTTTTAGTGTTGGTTTAAATACATAAAACTCATCAGGATTGACAGCACCCTGAACGACATTTTCACCCAAACCATATGCTGCAGTAATAAATGCCACATCTTTGAATCCCGATTCTGTATCTAAAGAAAACATTACTCCGCTTGATGCTAAATCTGAACGAGCCATTTTTTGAACAGTTATTGAAAGTGCAATTGAGAAGTGATCAAAATTCTTATCTACACGATATGAAATAGCTCTGTTTGTAAAAAGGGATGCAAAACATCTTTTACAGGCATAGATGAGGGAATCTCTACCACGTATATTCAAATATGTTTCTTGCTGACCTGCAAATGATGCGTCAGGTAAATCTTCAGCTGTTGCCGAACTTCGCACTGCAACATCAACAGAATCCATCCCGTATGCTGCACATAAGTTATCGTATTGTGCAAATATTGCGTCTCGTAATTCATCAGGAAATTCTAAATTTGTAATTAATTCTCGGACTTTTTGACCACGTTGTGCCAGATTATCCATGTCCGTTGTATCTAAATCAGATAAAATATCACGAATTTTGTCAACTGCATGAGTTTTGTCAAGCAAGTATCGATATGCATACGCAGTAATCGCAAATCCGTTTGGAATTTGTACACCTTTTGGTGTTAACTCTCGGTACATTTCGCCTAATGATGCATTCTTCCCGCCAACTAATGGCACGTCTTCAATTCCTAACTGGTCAAACCAAAGAATAAATTCTGTATTTTTATCCATAAAATCCCTCTTTTGCACGAATAGTATATTATCGCGTATGTATTACTTAGAAGAAAAACCATTTATAAAAGTTTTCAACCACTGACTAATAGAGAATAGAAAAATTACGCTGTTTTTTTAACTTTTACTCGGTGTTTTACAATATATGAATTCGGAACATAAATCAAATCATTATTTTTTTTTTTCACTATTGTTTGAAACAGATCAAATGAATCAACTTTTCCCTCAACAAGATGGAGTGTAATTGTATCTCCAACTCGAAAATATTTTTTATTATGCATAATCAGACCAGCAATAAGATTTGGAATAAAGTCTTTCAAACTCAAAAATAATAAAACGAGTATAAGTATAAGCACAAAAATGAATAAAATATTCACAAATATTGTGGAAAGTCCAATTTGTAATAACGCAAACAGAACTGCAAATATATAAATTATCCATGAAATTATTGTTGAAAGTAAATCATCAAATTTTGTTTGGACATTCATTGTTTTTTGTAATATTTCATTTAACTTGAATTCAGAGAATGTTAAAAGTAAGAGCCGTTTGACGACTTGACCAATCACTAAACCACTGATAAGAATGATAACTGCAATTACAATATTTGTAAAAAACGTATCGTAGATAAACTGCGCAGTATGAGCTATTGTCGAATTTGTTTGTACTGAACTTGATAATATTGTCACATCAGGCATATTACTGTGTAAGAAAAATCTCTTTATAAAAGTGCATGTTTTTAAAGCCAAATCTTTTTAAATTGCATAATGCATATTTGTGTAAAAGAGGTATATGATATGTTTGATAAATTAAAATTCTGGGAAAAAGACGATGATTTTAGCGATTTTTCAACTGATTCGCTTACATCACAAAATAGTGATTCATCAAATTCACAAGATCCGTTTGCACAATCTCAAGATTCGTTCTCAAGCAATTCATCAGATTCAATGCATCAAGATCCGTTTGCGCAAAATACCCAACAACCTGCGCAAGATCCTTTTGGACAATCACAGCAATCATCCGACTCGCTTCAGATGCCTT
>JBLKOV010000093.1:0-3220 GCA_047603085.1 Candidatus Woesearchaeota archaeon | reverse complement strand
GACGAAAAATTACACTTACAGTTTACGACGGATACAAAAACTGGTGTAAAACTCTGCGGTATTTTAGGACGTTCACAAGGTCTTGAAAAAACGTATTATGAACTACTTGATAGAGAGCCCCTTGAAACAGAAAACGGAACAAAAATTTTTGTCTTTCATACAGCTATTACTGAGTTAAAACCACACTCACTTCGACATGTACAATCGCCCCAATTATCATTTCTTCCAAAAAATTTTACATACTATGCAGGAGGTCATGTCCACTATCGATTCAACAAACATATTGATGATTATGGACAGATTGTATACCCCGGTCCAATTTTTCCAAACAGTTTTAGTGAAATTGAAGAGTTATCCCATGGCTCTTTTGCAATGTGTACGATTTCAGACTCAAAAGTTCAATGTGATATTGAACAAATACCAATCAAAACACATGTTTTACTACATATCGATTGCACACACAAAACTCCTGAAGATGTGCAAGATGTCATTCTTACCCAAGACCAAGATGTACAGGATGCAATAGTCACTATTCGTTTGAGTGGGAAATTACAACATGGCGATGTGACACATATAGATTTTCAACAAGTATATGAATATTTCATGCAAAAAGGCGCTTATGTAATCTTAAAAAATACTGCAGGACTTATACAAAAAACATATACCGAGCATACTCGAATTGAAACGAATGAAGAAATTGAACAGGATATAGTGACTGAAAATCTCAATCAAATTGAGTTACCGAATCTTCCTGAAAAAGAAACTATTATAAACTTACTTCAAGGATTACATATTCAAAAACAAGAGGGAGAAACTGTCACTGATTTTGAAAAGCGAATCATTACTGTGGCAGAAGAAATATTTGATATACATGAACGATAAACCACAAAAAACATATACACCGGTAAAAAAATCTTTTGTCTATTTTCATATCATTCAAATTTGTATCTCTTTTTTGCTTATTTCAAGTATCGTCACGCCACTTATCCTTATATTCTTCCAACCAGTATTTGCGATTATTTTTGTAGGCTTTGTTTTGCTTATATGCGGCTACTCGATCATACTGAGATTTTTTCAGTTTTCAAAAGAAAAATATGAACTATATAACGATAGAATCATACGATACGGCGGAGGAATATTTTCACAATTTCAAACAGAACTCATTTATAAGAATGTCACGAATATTGAAAAAGTAAAACCATTCATCCAATATTATCTGTTCAAAACAGGCATGATTCGAATTGAATCAGCTGGAAGTTCTCTAAGTCAAGTATACTTGCAACATATTACAAACGAGGATAATATTTTTGCGGAGTGTATCAAATCACTTCAACAAAATAACTTCTCGCTCAAACGAAAAAAAATTATTGCACAAGAAAAACCTCAAAGTCTTGGTATTGTATTTGATCAATCAAAAGAAATATTTTTTTCCATAATTGGATTACTTATTCTTATACTTTCCATATCACCAATTGTCTTCTTTGAATTTATTCGCGATACACTTTTACAACCTCAGTTTCTCATCTGGACAATTATTGGTTTCACGCTCATACTCATATTTTTATTTGTCAGATTTATGACACAATTCATTTCGCTGAAAATGAAACTCTATACTGTTTTTGACGATTGTATTTGTTATGAAAAACTCGCGTTTACCAAACGAGTCGAATACATTCCTTTTGAAAATATTGCAGATGCTCATGTCACACAGAGTTTTACAGATAGGCTCTTTGGTATTTATACACTCATCATTAGTAGTCAAGGATCACAAAATAATATTACTTTTTCATATGTACCTAATGGAACATTTGTTCAAAATGAAATATCTAGGATAGCAAAAACATTTGATAAACCTCAGGTATCTTCAAAAGTTACGCAAAAAAAAGTTGCAAAAACTGTGACAAAAAAAGAATCAGCACAGAAAAAAGAAACACTCTTTTCCATGCAGATGTATGGACCGAGAGCATATATGAAATTTATTCCTGCAATACTCCTCTTTCTTATTCCAATACTCTGGCCTATTCTTGCTTTGATAGTAATTCCCGAAATTATTCGAATTAAAAATACTGTATTTCGAGTTACTTCTACAAGTGTACAATCATCCTTTTCGTTCATACAAAAAAGAGACACAGAGTTTCAAGATAGACGAGTCACTGCTGTTGTCTATAAGGAAGACATCATAGATAAACTCTTTGGAACATGTAGCGTTGAATTTTGGTCTATTGGATCAAATCAAACTCTCAAATTTGAACATATAAAAAAAGATGCAAAACTTATTTCGTATATTAAAAAACAACATGGATTTACAGATACGAAACCGCTCACATATGAAAAACCTGAATTTCACATATTGCAATACGTATCTCGATATTCCATTTTCTTTATTGCACTCATACTCGTGCTTACTATCGCTCCATATTTTTTTTCAGCAGTATACGTTATACTTGCAAGTATTCTTATTGGATCACTCATAGTATTACGCGGCATAGTTGAATTTTTCCAAGCGACAGTCTCTCATATTCAAACACACCAAAAATATCTCTTGGTTCAAAAGGGCATATTTATCAAAAAACAACATTATGTGAAGTATGATAATATAAAGGGGAGAACTGATTTGAAGTATCCACTCTCTCAAGCAGGAACTGTTCAGATAGATATTGCGGGCGAACAAGTTGAAAAACAGGGAAATCAGCAGTATACAAAAAAAAATGCAGTAACTATTCCCTATATTCAAGAATGTTTTAGAAAAAATCTTCATGAAAAAAAAGATTCGCTTTCACAAATGATAAAACCCTCACCAAAAAATGTGTTATTTTTATCGACAATTTTTATTTTGACAATTCCATTGCTTCCATATGTCTATGCATATATGAAGAAAAAGTATTATGAAATACGTACAGAAAAAATTTGTGAATTTACAGGTGTATTCTATAAAAAACGTTTGCAAATTTACTATTCCATGTTTGATCATATAGAAACTGCCCAAGGTGTAACCCACAAACTGTTTAAAAATGGGTCTATCTATGTGTACACAACTGGTAGTAGTTCTGTGAATCTTGCGATTAGTGATATTTATGACCATCAAAAAATCGCAAAAGACATCTCAAAAAAATACTTATAAAATGATACCAAAAAACGCACAAACTGTATTTGAAGGAAAAATATTTGAAATTGTTCAATGGGAACAAACATTGTTTGATAAAACCACTACGACCTTTGA
>JBLKOV010000092.1:0-3222 GCA_047603085.1 Candidatus Woesearchaeota archaeon | reverse complement strand
ATGCAAAAGAAACATTTGCAAAAGTTTGCCAAAAACTGGTGAAAAAAAATACTGATTTTTTAAAACAAGTTGATTCGTTATAGAATCGGCTTTTTTTTATGTGAAATTCTTTTTACTTATAATGCTAAATATTTATATAGTATCATATAGTTCTCACTTTTATGTTTGTCCAAAAAGTTGTTCTTCATCATATTCGAAGTTATACTGATGCAACTATTGAATTTTCTGAAGGTTCAACACTTCTCTCAGGCGATATAGGAAGCGGAAAATCAACCATATTTTCTGCTATAGAGTTCGGTTTATTCGGTTTGAGTCGAGGAGATATTGAAGGTTCTGCTCTTTTACGAAATGGGGAAAAGCGAGGTTTTGTTGAAGTATGGTGTATCATACAGAAAAAATCTGTCAAAATAAAACGAACATTAGTCAGAACTAAAACGGGTGTAAATCAAGAAACCGGAACAATAGAAATAGATGGGAGCCTAGAGGAATTATCTGCAACAGAAATTAGGTCGCGTGTGTTATCTTTATTACAATATCCAACTCTATCTCCAAAAGCAACGTCATTACTCTTTCGATACACTGTGTATTGCGGTCAAGAACAGATGAAACATATTCTTCATGTAAATGCTGAGAATCGAATAGAAATTATGCGTTCAATATTTGCGTTAGATAAGTATCGAATTGTACGTGAGAATGCCCGAACATTCTCTCGTAATTTTAAACATTATATAACACGGTATCAAACAAAAATGGAGGATTTTACGAAAGTTGAAGATGAGTTGGAGAATATGCAAAAGCAGAAAGATTTGTTTGAAACTCAATATACACAAAAAGAACAAGAAAAATTAGTACAACAAAAAAAGAAAAAAGATGCAGAATCAGTATATCTCAAAATGCAAGAGTTGCATACAAAATATGAACAGCAGAAATCACATTTAGAACAAATGCAAAAGCAATTGCAAACATTAGGTGAAAAAGAACAAAAATATACTCGTGAGTTAGAGGAATTGAATGCCAAGATACAAAATATCGATGTCAAAAAACCTATCGCAAAACCTGATGAAAAAATTCGAATACGGGTAGAAGAAGAAAAAACTTCACTTCTCAAACGTATTTCATCGTATGAGAAAGACAGGGAATTTGCTCTCTCCCAAAAAAAAGTAGCAGAAGCACAAATAGGTGAATTAGAAAAAAAGCAAAAAGTACTAGAGGAAAAAATAGTACAATTTGATACATTCAAAAACCACATACGAGAACTTCACAAAGAACGTAAGACATATCAGATTCATGAAAAACAAAAATATGCTGAGTTGCTTCAAACATTGCAGCAGAAATTTCAGAAAAAAGAGTATGAATTAGACGATATTCAAACACAGATATCCATTTTTCACGATCACAAAACATGTCCGACGTGTAAGCAGCAAATTACTGATTCATACAAAAATGAAATTATGCAAAATCATACGAAGACTGAACATGAACTCATAACAGCAAAAAAGCATCTTTGGGATTTACTCAACCAAACTCAGAAAACGTATGATACAATACTCGAACAAGAAGAAAAAGTACGAAAAATTGACCGTGATATCGCTGTGTTTACTGAAAAGATTGCAGGAGAATCAGATGTTCAAATAGATCTTGAGGATGTAAAACAAAAAATTAGTGCAGTAAAAAAGGAAATTTTGCAATATGAAAAAAACGATACGTATGTTCTAGATGATTTACGAAAGCAACTTGCACATTGTGAAGAGAATATAGCTGAATTTCGTAAACAAGAGATTGCATTTACGCAGTTTCAACAAAGGCAAGTTGAGCGAGATTCAGTACACAAAAATAGTATGTACGTGTCTGAATTGCAAAAAACATGTATCCAAGAAAAAAAGACGTTACAAGCTGAATGTGAGAAACTGCAGCTCATATCTTTTAACCAAGAAGAGTTTGAGCAGAAAAAATCACAGTATATAAAAGAACAAGAACAATATGAGCAAATTATATCTGAAGTTGAAAAGCTTAAGAGTAGTCTAACACAGTGTATAGAACATGTACAAAAATTGACTGAACAAAAAGCTGAAAAACAGAACATTCAAAAAAAATTATCAAAATATAAATCAATGGATTCGTGGTTGCACACATTATTTATACCACTCATGCAAACAATTGAGCAAGCAAAATTTCAACAAGTATTACAGGAATTTTCACACACCTTTTCTCATTGGTTTTCTATACTTATCGAAGATGAAAGCATGTATGCTCAGATAGACAATTCATTCTCTCCGATAATCATTCAAAATGGGTGTGAGATGGATATTCATTCATTATCGGGTGGAGAAAAAACAAGTGTTGCACTCGCATATAGACTTTCAATTCATAATGTGATTAATCATATACATACGCAAATTCAAACAAAAGATATATTATTACTTGACGAACCAACTGATGGTTTTTCACATGAGCAACTGGATCGAGTTCGAATTGTATTAGATGAACTAGCAGTCAAGCAATTATTTATTGTCTCACATGAACCGAAGATAGAAAGTTTTGTGCATCATGTCAAAAAAATTCAAAAAAAACAACACAGAAGTGTTGTATTCTAAATTGAGGAAATAAGATATCCTATTCCAACAAGCACTAAGTATCCTCCTACAAGAATACGAAGTAATTTTGGGAAGAGTAATATAAGTAACCCAAAAAATACATGCACAATTCCTAACAGTAATAATCCCATATTCATTTATTTCCACACTCCATTCCCATATATTGCATGTTTTCCTAATTCCTCTTCAATTCTCAATAACTGATTGTATTTTGCCACACGTTCACTTCGAGCAGGCGCACCACTTTTTAGTTGCCCAACACCAAGTCCGACAGTTAAATCAGCTATGAATGTATCTTCTGTTTCTCCACTTCGATGAGAAACCATAACTTGCCAATTTTGATCTTTGGCAAACTGTGCTGCTTGAATTGATTCTGTTACAGTTCCAATTTGATTTACTTTGAGCAGCAATGCATTACACGCTTTTTTCTTTGCTGCTTTTTTCATTCGTTTTACATTTGTCACAAGTAAATCATCACCAACAATTTGACAATTTCCTTTTGCAGTGATTTGTGTAAATCCATCAAAATCATCTTCATCAAATGGATCTTCTAGACTGATAATTGAATGTTTTTTAATTAATTCTTCATAAACTTTGACTAAATCGGGTGTTTTAAGTTTTTGTGATT
>JBLKOV010000091.1:0-3233 GCA_047603085.1 Candidatus Woesearchaeota archaeon | reverse complement strand
TTATTAAATCAAATGACGGGGAATACAAAAAAAGAAAACTGTGGGAATCTCTTCCAAAGAAAATGATGTATCAAACATTTCAGGTAATAATAAATTATTTACTCTATTCAAAAAAAATCTCAGTAGATTCAGAAGGAAAAATAGGGTGGATATATTATCCAGAAACTACTAGTAAATATTACATCCAAAAAGAATTAGGCAGAAAAAGATGAAGCTTCCTTCGGATATTAGATTTGTTGATAAAAATATTCAAGATGCACTTTATAAATTAGAAAACGGCGATGATTCTGAAAAACAATTATACAAATGTATTAATCAAGCTTTAGATAATATTGAAGAAAATGCTTTTTGTGGAATACAAATTCCTAAAAAATTGATCCCAAAGGAATATGTTTCTAAATATAACGTTAAGAATTTATGGAAATATGATTTACCAAAAGGTTGGAGATTAATGTATTCTGTAATTAATGATGAAATAGTTGTTGTAAGCTTAGTTCTTGAGTGGTTCGATCATAAAGAATATGAGCAAAAATTCAAATATTAAAAAAAGAGATATTAGAAATCCGTAAAATCCTCGAGAAAAAAGAGGTCAGTCATTTAAAATCAATTCAATTATCTAACACTATGATAAACAAAGAACACCTCCTTCAAAAAGTGAAAGAACGTATGATTTTACAAAATTTTACACCGAAAACCAAAAAAGCTTATTTGTACAATATTGAGAAATTTCTGACCTATGTAGAGAAAAATTCGTTAAACATCTCTGAAACTCCGATAAAACGATATTTTTTAGGTTTACATGAAGTCTATGATGTAAATACAATACGACAAATCAGAGCTTCAATTGTCTATTTACTGAAAATACAGAATATGAAAGTTAATTTTGATGAGATACCTTCACCAAAAAGAAAAAAACTCTTACCAAAAGTCATTTCAAAAGATGAAATCAAACAAATTATAAAACAAACCAAAAATCTCAAACATAAATTAATCATACTACTTCTTTATTCCTCTGGACTGAGAGTCTCAGAAATAACACATCTTAAAAGAAGCGATATCAACACACATAATAACACTATTCTGATAAAACAAGCAAAAGGAAGAAAAGATAGATATACTATTTTGTCACAAAAAGCCAAAAATGTATTAACAGAATACTTGTGTCAAACTACATTCAAATCACATTATCTCTTTGAAGGCAGAAATGGAAAATACACCATTAAGTCAATCCAAGAAATTTGTAAAAAATCGTCTCCGCAAAAAATTACGCCACATATGCTCAGGCATTCCTTTGCAACACATCTTTTAGAACAGGGAGTGGATATAAAATATATTCAAAAACTCTTGGGGCGCTCTAAACTCGAAACTACTTCAATTTACACCCATGTCGCACAAAAAGACTTTTTACATATTAAAAGCCCTTTAGATTAAGAAAATTCATCCGCCACATACAAATTTCTGAGTGATTTTTACATCTTCAAAACTTACATACCTCTCCCCTATGGTGCTGCATCCCCGCCAACGACATCCCCCTGCAACGCACCCATTATATTTCTCAAAGAAGTTTTGACCTGATGATGTAAAAATCATTCGTTTTTGTGACAGTGCCATCCTTCCGATAAGTATATAAATAATCCAGTTGTGTACAAAAGTATGAATTGTAAAATTGGCTTAGAAATTCATGGCTATATTAAAAGCGAGCATAAATTATTCTGTGATTGTGAGATAAACCCTGATGCAGCTCCAAATACAAATATTTGTCCAGTGTGTACAGGTCAGCCAGGTTCGAAACCAAAAGCAACAAATAAGCAGGCATTAGATAATGCGATGATTATCGGTTTAATGCTAAATTGTCAGATTAACTCTCCATTATTATTTCAACGAAAACATTATTCTTGGCCAGACTCACCAAATAATTATCAACGAACAATGTCTGGTTCATATGCTGTTCCAGTAGGGGAACATGGCGAATTTGAGGGTATTCAGATAACAGAAGTTCATTTAGAAGAAGATCCGGCAAAATGGGATCCTGTTACAGGACAAGTAGACTATAATCGTGCCGGAGTCTCATTAATTGAAATAGTGACTGAACCAGATTTTACAAGTTCTGAACAAGTAAAAGATTGGCTCCAAAAATTATTTACAACACTTTCATATATGAAAGTTATTGATAAAAAAAGCGGTATTAAATGTGATGTGAACGTGTCAATTGGTCCTAAATTTGAACGCGTTGAAATTAAAAATGTTAATTCACAAACTGCAATTAAAGAAGCAATTGATTTTGAAATTCACAGGCAAACACAGGAAAAAGCCGAACAAAAAGATATTCCTATGCAAACAAGAACGTGGGATGATACGAAAAAAGAAACATTGTTTATGCGTTCAAAAGAAACAGCTCAAGATTATATGTTTATTCCTGATCCTGATATTCCCTTAATTGATATATCGGATGAGGAAATCACAGCACTAAAAAATCAATTAGTTGAACCACCAAGTGTAAAAGAAGAAAAACTCAGTCAATTAGGTGTGTCTAAAGATGATGCATTTGTCTTAAGCAGACAATATGCACTCGTTGATTTATTTGAACAATTACACAAAGATATATCACTCAAAATTTTAATTACATATATTCGTCGAGAAGTTGTTCGAATTGCAAATTATAATAAAAAAGACATTGATGATCTGGTTTTTGATGTTCCACAACTACACAAATTACTGACATATGTTCAAACAAAAAAAATAACGGACACTGTCGCACAAAAAATCTTAGAAAAATTATTACTTGAATCATTTGATGTTGACGAATATATCAAAAAAGAAGGTTTAGCATCTGTTTCAGATACCGGAAAATTAGAAGAAATAGCACAAAAAGCAATTGATGCAAACCCAAAAGCAGTTGAAGATTATAAGTCAGGAAATGAAAAATCTATTAACTTCTTGGTTGGGCAAGTTATGCGTGAAACACGAGGAGCAGCAAGTCCGGATGTGGTGCTTGAAATTATTCGAAAATTAATTTAATCCAAATTGTTCTTTTATTTTCGTAAGTTTTTCTTGTTCTAGTAAAGCTTCATAAAAGAGAATTATGACTTTTGGATGTATATAAAAGTCTTCTCTTCTGAGTAATGCGAGGAATGTTTCAAAATCAGTTTCATGAACTTGTATTTCTTCTCCTCCGTCCAATTGCTGTTCTTGTATTTTTTTGACATTATGTGCAATGTAATATGTTTCTCGTT
>JBLKOV010000090.1:0-3233 GCA_047603085.1 Candidatus Woesearchaeota archaeon | reverse complement strand
GTGTACAATTAACCAAAAACGGAAAAAAAGTTACAGCCTTTTTACCAGGTGATGGGGCAACAAAACTTGTTGATGAACACGATGAAGTTATGATTGAATGTATTGGTGGGAAGATGGGCCGAGCAAAAGGTGATCTGCCAAGTATTCGATGGAATGTCTTAAAAGTAAACGATCAGTCCTTAGATGCATTACGCCGTGGAAAAATAGAGAAAGCGCGGAAATAGGTGAAGAAATATGAGTGAAATTAAATTTTTTAATAGATGGTCAAATGAAGGAGTGATAATTACTGACCCAGGTTTATCTAATTACATAGAAACATCTCCTGTGATTATTCCAAAAACAGGTGGGCGAAATGCAAAATCAAGATTCCATAAATCAAAATTAACTATTGTTGAACGATTTATGAATAGAATTATGATTCCAGGTCATAAAAACAAAAAGCATTTTCAATCATCAGGTTCTAAAACGGGAAAATCTCAAACTGTTTTACAGATAATGGAGAATATGCTTGAAATAGTAGAATCAAAAACCAAGGAAAATCCAATTGCTGTTCTTGTACAAGCTATTGTAAATGCAGCTCCTCGAGAAGAAATAATTGCTATTGAGTATGGTGGTGCACGTTATCCAAAAGCAGTTGAGTGTGCTCCGCAAAGACGTATTGACTTGGTTATTCGATATATGACTCAAGGTGCTTCTCAAAAAGCGTTTAATTCAAAAAAACCAATTGAGCAAGCATTAGCTGAGGAAGTATTGTTTGCATACAATTTGAATAGTAGTTCTGCAGCAATCGCAAAGAAAAACGAGTTTGAGCGTCAAGCGGATAGTTCTCGTTAAATCTAAACTTTTAAATAGGGTATTAGCCCTATCTTTTTTATGACTCATCCCACACACGTAGGCATTATCCTTGATGGTAATCGACGTTACGCAGAAAAAAATGGATTACCTGATAGAGAGGGCCATAAAAAAGGTGCAAAAAAACTTACTGAGATTTTACCTTTTTTTGCCGATACAACAATTACAACATTAACATTATATGTTTTTTCAACTGAAAATTTTTCTCGAAGTAAAGAAGAAGTGCAGAATCTCTTAGATTTAGTCTCAACGTATTGTACATCATCAAAATTTTTTGCTCAATTACAAAAGTATGATACATATGTAAAAATCGCAGGGGATTTAGAGCTGTTTCCAGAAGATATTCAACAAAAAGTCAAAAGTATAGAAGAACGAACAAAAGATTTTACTTCTCGAAGATTGTATTTATGCTTTGGATATGGTGGACGACAGGAGATTCTTCGTGGGATGAAAAAAATGTTTTTCACACTACAAAATTCTCAAAAAGACATAGAGAGTATAACAGAAAATGATTTCGAGCAATGTCTGGATGTACCCCATTCACCTGATTTAATCATTCGAACAGGTGGTGCAAAACGGATGTCGAATTTTTTGCCATGGCAGTCAGTATATAGCGAGTGGTTTTTCTTACCGGTTTTATGGCCTGAGATAACACAAACAGATATTCAACAAGTTTTAGATGAATTTGCTGCACGAAAGAGGAATTTTGGAAAATGAAATTAGATTTACATGCTCATCAACGTTTACGACTTGTCAAAGAGATGTATCTTAAAGCAATTCTACAGCTATCGCAGACGCAAGCAGATGTCAAACAATCACATCTAGTTGAAGTCTTGCAAGTCAAAAAAAGTAGTGTGTCCGAAACCATTCAGCGATTACAACATGAGGGTCTTTTAGAATACGAGCCTTTTAAATCAATACGTCTTACAAAAAAAGGATTGCGTGATGCAAAGTTAGTATTACGAAAGTACCAAGTTTTGTATCAATTCCTGTCTGATGTTTTAAAAGTGAGTGATCCACACGAGGAAGCCTGTAGTTTGGAACACGCATGTTCACTTGAAACAATAACAAAACTTGAAAAATTGTTGCGGGAGTAAAAGCGATTATACATTTTTCGTAAGCAAACATTTATAAAAAGTTCATATTTCCGAACAGTTAGCATGACCGGAAGTTTAGATAAAACAGTTCCTTTTTTAGAGGATATATTAGCCAGCAATAACAGTGTGTTCAATCAAAAGGCAGTGCCACTTTTTTCGCATGTTCGAAGAATACGACAAGATGAGTATGATTCGCTTTCTTCAATTGAATTATTAAAATTATATGATGTACTTGATCGATATAAACACGATTTACCCTGTTCAATATTTGCAAAAAACGCAGCAACCCATCTACAGGAGTTATCTCAAAATACCTCCAGGTATCAAGAGACACCTATTTGGAGTGATTTTTTGTCCTATGCTCACACTTGTTGTGGAAGTTGTAAGAAGCATTAATTGATAATATCTATAGTTTTTCTGAAGATTGTAAAATAAATACCTTTATAAATAATTTTTCCCAGAATGTCTATTAATGAATCCTATACAATTTATTGAAAATCAGAATCTCGAATTTGAACAGCAAATTGAGATGCTTTTTACACAGTTTGCAGGAATGATATTTTTATTTCTGGCTATCGGAGCAATCGTAATGTTATTATTGTATGTGTATAAATCGATTGCATATATGAGAATCGGGCAAAAAGCCAAAATTTCTGCACCAGGCCTAGCTTGGATACCGAGATTTGGACCTAATATTGTGGTATTTTTAGGATCAAAAATGCACTGGTGGCCTTGGTTACTACTTGTAGTTCCACTTGCAACGAGCGTGATCACAATTCTTCCATTCATCGGTTTTTTTATTTACCTTGGTATAACTGGTCTGAGTTCAATTGTATTTTTAATCTATACAATTGCGTGGAATTGGAAAACATTTGAAAAAATTGGTCATCCAGGATGGCTTTCAATATTGCTCATAATACCATTGATTAATTTGATAATTATCGGTATTGTTGCATTTTCTCGTGAGAAACACTAAGTTTCCCACATTTTTTTCTTTATCACACACAACCAAAACCTTTATAAATAACTGCTTTTTTTCATATAGTATTCCCAAAAACTATCAATAAGTAAAATTGCTAGTAGGGAGAGAATAAAATGGATATAAAAACAATTCAAAGTGCAATTTCTCAATTACATGAGGATTTCAAGCGAAATTTTGTTCAAAGTTATGAATTAGTTGTAAATCTCAAAGATTTAAATTTGAAAAAACCTGATGAGCAAGTTGATTTCTTTTCATCTCTGACAAAACCCGTAGGAAAAAAAGTAAAAGTATGTGGTTTAATG
>JBLKOV010000089.1:0-3247 GCA_047603085.1 Candidatus Woesearchaeota archaeon | reverse complement strand
GAACATCCCGAATGGTCAAAAAAAGGAATATACTATACACTCACACAACCACCACCAGGTGCACAACGACTTGCAATACACATCAGGTTACTTCATCCTAAACACTTTTATGGCGTTGCACAATTTACACCTGCCCAAGAAGAAATGCTTGCACTATACTATAAAGAATACAAAGAAAAATGGATCGAAGCAATTTTATTGCAAAAACCTTCAGCGTACTCGTTTCAAGAAAGTACGCAACAAGTTGTAATTCGACGATTAAGTCGATTACTAGATATCCAAGTTGTGAATGGCATGTTAGATTGTAAGGGAATATATAGTAACATGCATGGTGAACAAACATTATCAGATATTGTAACTCAAATTGAATCATCAAAAACACTCATTATTGACACCTCAAGTCTGACGGGACAAAGTGAGATATTTCTGTCGAGTCTTATAACAAACACTGTATTTGATGCATATCGGTATTATAGACAAAAAGGAGTACTTAACCAAAAGCCACATGTGCTTGTCGCACTTGAAGAAGCACCGCGTGTTATCGGAAAAGATGTACTTGAACGCGGACCTAATGTCTTTAGTACAATTGCAAAAGAAGGTCGAAAATTCCGAGTTGGACTCTGCGCTATCACACAACTTCCCTCGCTGATTCCCAAAGAAATACTTGCTAATATTAATACTAAAATTATTCTCGGGCTTGAAATGGCAACTGAGCGAAACGCAATTATTGAAAGTGCAGCACAAGATTTAAGCGATGATTCACGCCAAATAGCTGCACTTGATAAGGGAGAAGCAATCATCTCGAGTAATTTTACGCGTTTTGCAATTCCTGTTAAAATACCTTTGTTTTCGGATGTCATCAAACTCACAAAAAAGGACATGCCTAAAAGAAATCTTCAAGGTATTTCGTAGAAATAGTAGGCACTGCAAACTTTTTGAGTAATTTTTACATCTTCAAAACTTATATACCTCTTTTTTACTGTGCTGCATCTCCGTAAGGGACGTCCCCCTGCGACGCACAAATCATAGTTTCTTAAGAAGTTTTGACCTGAGGATGTAAAAATCACTCGTTTTTATGGCAGTGTCAAATAGTAGATATATTTAAAAAGACAAAAATCAAAAAAAGAGTATGGATAGACCAAATATTGAACAAATTATTGATCAACATCTGACAATTCTGCGAAATCTCCAATATGATTCTGGCTTATTTGCAGCATCATCTAAATCAGTTTCAACTGGATATGATAAGAGTTGGTTGCGTGATAATTTTTATGAGGCGCTTGCATTTTTGATCATCAAAGATTACAAAACTGTCAAAAAAACAGCTCGCGCATTACTAAACATTTTCTTAAAACACGAATATAAAATCGACCATGCAATTGCAAAAAAACCTGAGCATAAACATGAATATATACATGCTCGATTTCATCCCGAAACATTTGATGAATTCTGGGAAGACTGGGGTAATAAACAAAACGATGCAATTGGCGCAATCCTGTTTTTAATTGGTGAGCTTCATCATCAAAAAGAAAGCGTCTTAGAAACGGATGACGATTATCGCATCACGCAAAAACTTGTGAACTATTTACAGTCACTTCATTATTGGAATGATGCGGATAGTGGAATGTGGGAAGAGAATGAAGAGATACATGCATCCTCAGTTGGAGCATGTCTTGCAGGTTTAATTTCCGTCAAAAAAATACCTGGCATTCATGTCCCAATCAATGTTATTAGGAATGGACGGATAACACTCAATAAACTACTCCCTCGTGAATCACCAGAAAAGTTTGTTGATTTAGCAGAACTCTCACTCATATTTCCTTATAATGTTACAAATTATTTTCAAACACGCGAGATTCTTAAAAATGTTGAGTATCATCTCGTCAAGAAACACGGGGTTATTCGATACAAAAACGATTATTATTATAATAAAAACGAAGATGGAAGAAGTGAGGAAGCAGAATGGACATTTGGTTTTTCTTGGCTCTCATTAATTTATAAAAAACTTGGAAATGAGGAAAAAGCAAAAGAGTACGAAGAAAAAGCACTTCAAACGATTAATGTGCAAGGAGAAGTACCTGAACTCTATTATTCTAATTCAAATATTCACAATGAGAATTCTCCTCTAGGATGGAGTGAAAGTATGCTCATCATATCATTGTACGCATTAAATAAAAAACATATTGATATGAATCATCTCTTACATGGTGCAGTTCTACAAGAAAAAGAAAAGGTTGAGTAGATTATGAAAGATGACATAATCATTCAAAAAACTGTCGAATATGTCAAAGATACATTATCTCATGCAGAAGGAGGTCACGATTGGTGGCACGTGTATCGAGTTTGGAAATTATCTCAAAAAATTGCGAAAACTGAAAAAGTTGATACATTCGTAGTAGAACTTGGCGCATTACTTCACGATATTGCAGATTCTAAATTTTATGATGGTGATGAAACTATTGGACCACAAAAAGCACGACAATTTTTAGAATCATTAGATGTGCAAGAACATATTATACAACATGTTGCAAATATTGTAGCACATATCTCATTTAAGGGTGGGAATTACAAACAGACCTTTAAAACTCCCGAGTTAGATATTGTACAAGATGCAGACAGACTAGACGCAATGGGAGCGATTGGAATTGCGCGAACGTTTAATTTTGGCGGTCATAAGGGCAGAGAAATATATAATCCTAATATTAAACCCAATATCAATATGAACAAAGAAGAATATAAAAATAGTACTTCCCCAACACTCAACCACTTTTATGAAAAGCTTCTTTTATTAAAAGATAGAATGAATACAAACACAGGAAAATCTATAGCAGAACAGAGACATATATTCATGGAAAAATATCTTGATGAATTTTATGCAGAATGGCAAGGAGAGCGATAAACATATAAACATAATTTTATTCATCCCATACATGAACGTACGGTTTATCCATATTGCAGATTGTCACCTCGGGTCTTGGAGGGATGAAAAATTACGACAAGTAAGTCAAGATTCTTTTGAATACGTTATATCTCAAGCACTATCACGAAAAGTTGACTTTGTCATTATCGCAGGAGATTTATTTAATACCGCACTCCCTTCAATTGATATTCTCAAATTTGCGGTTACTCAACTACAAAAATTGAAGGACGCACAAATACCTGTGTATGCTATTGCAGGATCACACGATTATTCAGCTTCAGGAAAAACAATGCTTGAAGTACTTAAAAAGGCAGCATTACTTAAAAA
>JBLKOV010000088.1:0-3248 GCA_047603085.1 Candidatus Woesearchaeota archaeon | reverse complement strand
ACCCACTTTTTTATTTTTCTTATGGCTGATAAGAATCTCCAAGATCAAATCACAGAACTTGAAAAAGAAATATCAACAACCAAGTATAATAAACGTACGCAGGGTGCTATTGGAGCCTTAAAGGCAAAATTAGCTCTCTTAAAACAAAAATCAGAAAAACGTGCAAGTTCTGGAGTCGGAAAATCGACAGATGGATATGCGGTACGAAAAACTGGTGATGGAAGTGTTGTACTTTTGGGATTTCCATCAGCTGGAAAGTCTACTCTTCTAAACTCTTTAACTAATGCAGATTCTCCCGTTGGAGCATATGCATTTACCACATTAAGCGTTGTTCCAGGTGTTTTAAAGTATAAACATGCAAAAATTCAAATCTTAGATGTTCCAGGAATTATTAGTGGAGCAGCTAGTGGACAAGGACGAGGGAAAGAAGTTCTTCAAGTAATTCGATCTGCCGATTTTGTCTGTATAGTGATCGATGTATTTAATCCGCAACAATATCATGCAATTCTCAAAGAAGTACGGGAAACAGGAGTTCGATTAAATAAACGAAAACCTGATGTAAAAGTTCGAAAAACTATAAAGAATGGTATTCGGGTTGGTGCAACGGTTTCACTCAAAAATATCAGTGAAGAAGAAATACAGAATATTTGTAAAGCATTTAAAATTGTCAATGCAGATATACTTATTCGAACTGAGATTGATGCTGATGAATTTATTGATATACTTGAGGCGAATAAAATATATTTACCCGCAATTAAGATTTTAAACAAAGTTGATATTGCGGATCCACAAACACTTCAAAAAGCACGAGAGATTGTGAAACCAGATTTAGAAATTTCTGCCCATACAGGTTTACATATTGAAGAACTCAAAGAACTTATTTTTGAAAAAATGGATCTTATTCGCATATACCTTAAAGAAGTCGGAAAAAATGCTGATATGGAAGAACCACTTATTATGCAAAAAGGTCAAACGCTTGAGGATCTCTGTATGAAACTTCATAAAGATTTTTTAGATAAATTTAGATTTGCTAGAGTGTGGGGAAAAAGTGCAAAATTTGACGGACAGAAAATTCTCAAAACAAGTCACGAAATAGCAGATGAAGATATAATTGAACTCCATATTTCTTAGAAAAAAACACAACTATGATAACTGAATATACTGAATGTGGAATTGATGAAGCAGGAAGAGGACCAGTATTAGGACCACTCATTGTTGCAGGTGTTTGCGCAACAACAGAACAAATTGCTGAATTAGCAAAAATAGGAGTGACTGATTCAAAATTACTCTCACCCAAAAAACGTGAAGCATTAGCACCTCTTATTAAACAGATTGTGCAATCATATGAAATACGTGAAATTTCTGTACAAGATATCGATGATCGCATCAAGAAAAATCAGTCATTAACTGATTTAGAACTCTTTGTGACAAGTGATATTGTACAGAAACTCAAACCAGTAAAAGTTGTCATTGATTGTCCAAGTGCAAACAAAAAAACATACAAAGACTCCTTTGTACGACACAGCTCATTCCCAGGAGAATGTATTGTTGAATTTAAAGCTGATACAAATCATGTTGTCGTGGGTGCAGCATCTATTCTTGCAAAAGTAAAGAGAGATGAGTGTATAAGTACTATCAAAAAACAAATCGGAATAGACTGTGGTTCGGGATATCCGTCTGATCCAAAAACGCAACTATTTTTATCCGAGTACTACCTTACACATAAAACACTTTTTCGAACGAGCTGGGAAAGCTATAAGAATTGTGTGAGTCAAAAATCTCAAGTTCTCTTAACAGATATGTAAATATATCTTTTTCTTATTCATAAAACTATAACATTTATATACTATCAAAAATCAAAAAAATCATGGAACATATAATTGGATCTGATGAAACATTAAAAGGAGATACATTCGGTGGTATTGTTGTTGCAGGAGTATATCTGGATCAATCACAAAAAACATATCTGGAAAAATTAGGTATTACTGATTCTAAGAAGATAACCGATACAAAAATAAATAAGCTTGCTCCAATTATAATGCAACACTCAACATATGCTGTCAAAAACATATTCCCAGTCGAATATAATACGCACAAACTCACTCCACTACTTAATACCTTACATTTAGCAGTCAAAGAAGAAATTATGCAAAAAATCACTGACAAAAAATTCACACATGTTGTCGATAAATTTCCAGGTTGTGTCACCGGTGATATTATTGTTGAAAAAGCAGAGTCAAAATATATTGAAGTTGCTGCCGCCTCAATCATTGCTCGACATGTTGGATTACAACAACTGGTACAGTTAAGTAATACCATCGGGTTTACTATACCAAAAGGTTCTACTCATGTGAGTGAAGCACTTGAAAAACTCTCATCTTCCTCATATGATCCAAAACTCTTTGTCAAATTACATTTTAAAAATGTGCAAAAAGCCTTACACCGACAAGGATAACAAAGATAATATTTCTGCAAAAGAACCATCACCCGTTACAACAACGTCGTACAACTCTCGGTATTCTGCCAAACGGGTTATATCATGACAAAAACCAATCTTTAACACCGTTTTTGCCCCAAACTGTTCTGCCATTAAAGGATCTTTTACGGAATCTCCACATACTATCAAAGATTGTATATCTATGTCAGTATGTGAAATACCATGCGTTTGAAGATTAATTTTATGCTTATTGTACGAATGCATTATGTCAGATGAGAAACCAGTTACGATATCATCCTCATTATACGAAAAGTAATTTGAACAAATAAGTAGTGATTCGTGATTAATATTATGATATGCAAACACTTCTTTAATCACATCGCCGCTTCCAGCTGAAAACACAAAAAATGGAATATGTCGTTGTTGAAAATAGGAAATAAAATCTTTTGTCTGTTCTCGAAGCACAATTTTTTCAGACCGCGCAGCTTGTTGAATAATAGATTTTGAAAGTGAGTATTCATGAAATAATGAAACATGTTTTTCATACCATTCCTGTAAAATTATTGATCTTTGAGTATCATCAAGTGTTTTTTGAATTTCTAAAGGGTAATAATATTCCCATAATGCCTGAGCTCTCTGAGCATAATTTGGACGAAGAAAATCTCCATTATGAAAAATACTCAAGCCCGTTGGTGCATCAGTACCACCAATGAATGCTTTTGTTAATGTTCGATCAAAATCAGAAACAACACATATTTTATCAGATTTCGTTGACCGAATTTTTGCAAGCGTCACACTTACATCGGGATTT
>JBLKOV010000087.1:0-3367 GCA_047603085.1 Candidatus Woesearchaeota archaeon | reverse complement strand
AAGTGGTTCACAAACACCAAGTGCTCCTCTTGTTACGCACGAGCATACAGTATTGAATTTTGCGAATGGTACGCAGACTAATATTTCGGTTACTGGTGAATTAAGTTTCAGCGATATTCCTCCTGGTAATATAGACAGTGTGATAATTGGAACGGATGTGACGAGTATAGGTAATAGCGAATTCCAATTCAGCGGTGGAGTTTTTCAGAATCGAGAGTTAAAAAACGTAATATTCCCCAGTTCAGTTACAAAGATAGGTTCTTTTGCCTTTGCTAATAATGATTTAACAAATATCGTCATTCCGAACTCTGTTGAGATAATAAATAATAATGCTTTTAGTTCGAATAATATTACATCGTTAACTATACCTCACTCTGTAACAGAAATTTGGCCGGGTGTTTTTAATGGGAATTTTTATTTATCCGAACTTTATATGAAGACTCCTCCAAATATTTTTACATGGGTTAGTAATTTTAATGGTATTAATTTAACTTATGTTTATTTAGCTCCATATGTTTTATCAGACTGGTTAAATAATTATGGCGAGACTGAGTTTCCTTTTATAATTGAATATTGGGAAAATTCCATAAACAACGTCACATTTGCAAACTGGACATCCTACCCAAACCCAATGTCATAAACCATTAACTTTATATACACTCTTTCTCAAAACATATCTAAGAGGTTTACAATGGCTACTATAGCATTTTTTGACGTACATGAGTGGGAAAAACCCTATCTCAAAAAGAAATTATCTTCGCACCGATGTTTATTTTTTACAGAAAGTTTTTCACAAAAATTTCTGCCAAAACTAAAGAATGTGGACGCACTTTCGGTGTTTGTTCACTCACAAGTTCCAACAGAAGATATACTACAACTTCCAAAACTCAAACTCGTTGCTTTACGTTCCACAGGTTTTGATAATATCGATGTAAAAGCATGTGCTGATAATGGTATTGTAGTGTGTAATGTACCATTCTATGGAGAAAACACTGTTGCAGAACATACATTTGCAATGTTATTATCAATCTCTCGACGGATTCATGAAGCTCATGTTCGAGTCGAAAAGAAAAATTTTCAAACTGATGGCTTAACTGGTTTTGATTTGAAAGGTAAAACCATTGGTGTTATTGGTGGAGGTCATATAGGTATGCATGTTGTAAAGATGGCACGTGCTTTTGATATGAAAGTTTTAGTTTATGATATTTTTGAAAATACTTTTTTGAAAGAAGTGTTAGGGTTTGAATATGCAAAACTACCTCAATTATTACAGAAGTCAGATATCATAACATGTCATGCACCGTACAATCCTCATACACATCATATAATTAATGAAAAAAATATTTCAAAAGTCAAAAAAGGAGCAGTGTTTTTAAATACTGCAAGAGGACCATTAATTGATACAAATGTTTTACTCAAAGCACTAGAAGATGGTACGTTTTCTTATGCGGGACTTGATGTATTAGAAGGAGAAGAATTGCTCACGAATCAGAGTTTTCGAAACACACAAAAAAAAGAATTACAAAAAGTGTACAAACGAAATAGTAAAATTTGTCATCTGAAGAATGTGTTATTTACTCCGCATAATGCGTTTAATAGTCAAGAAGCATTAGAACGAATTTTAGATACGACAGTGCAGAATATTACGACGGGATTACGAAAAAAATATCAAAATGTTGTGAGGGTTCAATAAAATGGTGTTTACAAAAAAAGATATACATGTGCCTGCATCTGTCCCAAAATCAAAAGTTGAACAGTATGTGAAGAATTATTTAAAGGCAACAAGAAAATCAGGCAATTTATTTTTATTTGCAGGTGATCAACGAGTCGAACATTTACATGATGATTTTGTCGGTCCAAATGTAAGTGAAGAAGATGCTGATCCAAAGCATTTATTTGATATTGCCTCAAAATCAAAGATTGGATGTTTTGCAACACAGCTAGGTTTGCTCTCTCGATATGGAAAATCATATCCAAAAGTTCCATATTTGGTTAAATTAAATTCAAAATCGCCTTTGGTAAAAACATCGCAAAAAGATCCTTGTAGTTTAGCATGGCATTCTATACAAGATGTGGTTGATTTTCAAAAAACAAGTGGACTTTCAATAGTAGGTATTGGATATACGGTATATTTAGGAAGTGAATTTGAAAATGAGATGTTTCGAGAAGCATCACAATTAATTAATGAAGCTCATAAACATGGACTTATCTGTGTTCTGTGGATGTATCCAAGAGGAAAAGCAGTTGTCGCAGAAAAAGATCCGCATTTAATTGCAGGAGCGTGTAATGTTGCGGGTTGTTTAGGAGCTGATTTTGTAAAAGTGAATTATCCCGAACCTTTAGTTGGTAAAGCGATTGATTCGTTAAAAGAAGCAGTGACAGCAGCAGGTCGAACTAAACTTGTTTGTGCGGGTGGTTCAAGTATGGATGTTCCAAAATTCTTAACATTATTACATGACCAAATACATATTGCTGGAGCTCACGGAACTGCTACTGGTCGAAATATACACCAAAAAAGTCTTGATGAAGCGATTTCTTTATGTAATGCTATCTCAAGTATTATTTGTGAGAATCATTCTGTCAAAGAAGCATTAGCACTCTACAAGAAATAATTTTCTTGTACTTTTATTCTCATTTTTTCGCAATCAAATTCTCGCCAGTCATTTCTTCTGGTTTTTGCACACCCAGTAGAGCTAATGCAGTTGGAGCGACATCTTGTAATCCACCATATTTAAGTGAAATATTATCCTTTTGATATGCTTTCTTCTGAGACACTAAGAGACAATCAACATCATTTAAAGTATGACTTGTTTGATGTTCGCCTGCCATTTCTTCACAGTTTCCATGATCTGCAAAGATAAGAAAATCATATCCTTTTTCTAGACCTTTTTTTACTGTTTCTTCTAAAGCTTTATCTACCGATTCAACAGCTTTTACTGCTGCATCCATACTTCCAGTATGTCCAACCATATCGCCATTGACATAATTCACAACAATGAGGTCATAGTCTTTTTCCATTTCTGAGAGTAACGCATCTTTTATCTCAAATATACTCATTTCTGGTTTTTCATCATAGGTAGCTACATCTCTTGGACTTGGGATTAAAACGCGCTCTTCATGCGCGAAGGGTTTTTCTTGTTGTGCGTTGAAAAAAAATGTCACGTGCGGATATTTTTCAGTCTCACTTATTCGAAGTTGAGTGAGATTATTTTTCGCAATAACTTCGCCCAGTATATTTTGAGGTTTTTCATTCTCAAAAATATATGTTGCTGGTAAGTTATCAGCGTATTTTGTAAATGTCACCATTTGTATGTGTTTGTCAACTGTTTCACATTCAGTAGTTCCCATACGTAAGAGTGCTTGGCAA
>JBLKOV010000086.1:0-3368 GCA_047603085.1 Candidatus Woesearchaeota archaeon | reverse complement strand
AAAACATAAATGCAAGTATAATATAGAGAATATGTTTTTTTTGCATTGAAAAAAGAATTGATACGAATGCCCCAATCATGTATAAACTCAAGGATGAGAGATTTGACTTGTTTGCACAAAAAATTTTTCGATTTCATATATCACCAAAATATAAGGAAAGAATAACTCAGATTCAAGAATTCAAAGATACATTTTCGTTAAAAATATATGTCATTTCTCATGAAGATTTAGTTTTACTCAAATCACTAACCGATAGGGAAAATGATTTTGAAGATATTCTCACAATACTCGAAAATACAAATGATTTTGATTGGAAGTACGTAATAGAAACAGCAAAGAAACAAGAAGATAATTGGGTAGTTTTAGATCTTGAACAAACATTACAAAAACTCAAAATTCATGTTGAAATTCCAAGAGAGTATTTTGATTTATTGTATAAATAATGACTTTCACACAAAATCCCCTAAACCTTTCTGAGTTAATTGCGATTGTTGCTTTTGTAATTTTTTTACGGTTGTTGTGATTCGTGCAACAGCAAAATCATGCTCATCACAAAGTAATTGTTTGAGCGCATCTTCATTTATCGGACGAAAATCAAGAGAGTAATCATCAGTCACAGGCATTTTCGTAAACACATCAAATACATCTTTCCACGAAAGATCGGGTGATTTTTCAGCCCATTGTGCTTGTATAAATACTTCATCAAGCGTTTGTGCGTCTTTGACAATTTTTAATGCAGTCTTTGGTCCAATTCCTTTGATACCACCCGGATTAAAATCTGTTCCGATGAGCATCGATAATGCAATAAGTTTTTGATTATCAATTCCTAATTGATTATGTAAATCAGATAAGGTGATTAATTCAGGTCCAATTGTTTCATAATTTAATTTGGATGTTTTTTTTCGTTTTCCTAAAATAGATAAATTCCGAATAACTTTTGGTGCTTGAAATAAAAAGACATCAGCATCCTGTGATGCTACAAAATCAACATCACCTTTTTGTGCCATGTACGCTGCTTGGGCTTCTCCCTCACTTGGTGCTTGTACATATGGTAAACCTAATGCGGTCAATAATTTCTTTGCCTCCTCAACCATATCCTCAGTAATAGATGTAGTTCGTTGCGCATACTTTTTCATACTCTCCGTGTCTTCTCGTTCTTTTGCTAACTCGTATTCTCGTTGAGCAACTTCTTTGAGAGATTTTCGTCTATCACGTTCTTTCTGTTTTAAGGCAGGAGCTTGCCCATCAAAAACAAACACGCATTTTACTCCCTTTTGCATGAGATGTGTTGTTCGAGAAAACATTCCTACTAGATGTGAAGTAATATTGCCCTTTGAATCCGTTAATAATGCCCCATCGGGTGTTCTAAGTGATGCTAAGAATTGAAACATAAAATTAAATGCATCAATAGCAACAATTTTATCGTGTAATTCATCAATAGTTAAGGGTTTTGGTTGTAAGAGTTCTGTTAGTGCGATTCCCATAGATAGTATATTGTTGTGTTACTTTATATGTTTATTGGGTGTTATGTTGTCATAAGTCGATTATATGCAAAAAGATATTGTACTAACTCTTCATAAAATTCAGCGATTTCATTATTTTGTATCAAAAGTATTGCTTCATCATTATACACAGTTCCTTTTATGGAAGGATTTAATGAACCAGTAATAGTATACTGACCATCGAGTGTTCCCGCAAATTCTGCTACAATTGGATTCCACCCCGCACCGCTTGTATAATCCTGATTTAATTCATTCGCACAATAGTCAAAATCAATGATATTTTTGAGTACATAATTATGTGATACATTATCTCCTATTCGCGCTAAATCATCACATGAACATATATGAGTTGGATCTGCGGGATAATTCCAGCAACCATCACCATCAAAACCATTTTGTATTAAGATATTCATATAACGTGTTTGGGATGTGCCTTGTAATCTCAGGTTATCATTACTTGTAATTTGCTGAGCGCCCGTTTGCATATTTGTCCAGGTAATTTGGACAGGCCAATCGACAAATCTCCCCGCCATCTCATATACATTTTGGCATTGAAGTGTACGTGTTTGAGACGCAGGAATAATATATTGTTCATTATAAAAAAATAAACATTCTTCCCCATTTATTACAACCGAATCTATGCTTATGGTTGTTGGTTGATTATTTCGAAGACTCAGTACACTCTCATAATCAGATATATCAAATGAATCGATTCCTACTGGTAAAGTAACCTGACTTATATCAATAGTTCGAGATTGCGAATTAGTGAAATTTTGAGGTATATCAGTAAACAGACCGATTACCGTTAAAGAAATAATTATAACTACTGCAAGAATTATAAGATACTCTACTGCAGTTTGACTCTTTTTTTGACAGTACATTTAATTTCCTAAAATTATAATAATATATAAAAGTTTAGATTAAAAAAAGAAAAGCTCAAAAGAGCTTCTTATTTTCGTTTGTAGATGAAAAAACTAATACCTGCTACTGCAATCAACACAAGTAATACAATCCAAATCCATGCAAGCGACCGAGACTCTGCTTCATCAACGGTTTCTTCAATTGTCTGGTTTGTTTCTGCCATGATTGGCATAATTTCTTCTTCTTCAACTTCCTCGACTACTGGAATAACTTCCTCCACAACAGGTTCAGGCTCAACATATTGTTGTACACGAATTTGCGCTTGGTTATTTTGTATGCCTGTGTATCGAACAACTACGTCGTATTCCCCATCACCATCAATGTCAAAGAATGAATCTTCATCTACCACAATAACTCGTCTCTGTGGATCACTTTGCACAGTGATATCTGCATGAGTTTGGTTAAATCTGTTCACACGCAATGTATGTCTGCTTTGTGTATTTGTTGAAGACTGTGTCACATCAAATTGTATTCTATCACCAATTCTATAAAGTTCAGTTACTCCACCTTGTAATTCTTGGTTTGTTGCAGTATATAACTGTGCGACCGGAGAACCTCCACCAGTATTACTCGAACCTGATCCTGAAGATCCTGATGTTTGAGTTTCTTCATTCGTTGTGAAACTTCCTGTTACTGTCGTACAATAATTTCGTTCAGTACAAATTGTCAGATTATATGTGTACTCCGTGTCATCATTCAAGTCATTAAATCTGACATCTTGTGCACCACTGACAAAGCCAGAACTACTTGCAATGAGTGTTGAACCTCTTCTTACCGTATAATTCGTTGGTTGATCAGCAGTCCAATTCAATGTTGCTCTATTTGTTCGAATATCAGTTATCACCGGATTCTGTGTAAATCCAGGATTTGTGATATCAACATTTGCAAAAGATTGGAATTGCAAGAATGGGTATCCTCCATTTTCTGCTTCGTTATGACCCCATA
>JBLKOV010000085.1:0-3437 GCA_047603085.1 Candidatus Woesearchaeota archaeon | reverse complement strand
GATGTACGAATACTTATTCTTCTGTGTTTTCTTGTTACCATTGTGAGTTTATTTGTATTTAGTCGTTTGTCAATTGCTGAGAGAATAAAAGCTTCATATTATGCATCAAGAATTGTATTTTGTATTTTCCTTGCTATTATCTTTTTGGTTGTGCTTGATTTTGATACAACATTTTTTGTATTTCATACAATCCTATTCTGGAACGATTTGTGGTTATTACCTGCAAATTCTGTTTTGATTCAGTCTTTTCCGTCTGATTTTTTTTTTACTGTAAGCACAGGTTTGTTTCTTATACTACTGTGTGCACAGATACTACTATATGTTTTTATCCGTAACAAATATTACACTATTGTTCAATCATGGAGTAGTAAATAAGCGTAACATATATAAAGTAGTAAGCGTAATTTTGATTATGTAACTGTTTTGCACAATCAGTTCAAAAAGAGGGGGAAAAGACAAAAATGATTATTAAAGAAGAATTCCTAAGTACGTTACGACGGTATTTTGGATTAAATTTATATGAAGTGAAGATTTGGACGGCATTGCTTTCAAGAGGAGTTTCAACAGCAGGAGAATTAAGTGATATTGCTGATGTACCGCGTTCAAGAAGTTATGATGTTTTAGAGTCTTTAGAAAAACAAGGATTTGTTATAGTAAAGATTGGAAAACCAATTAAGTATATTGCAGTTGATCCACAAGAAGTGGTTGAACGTGTAAAAAAGAATGTTCATGTTGATGCAAAAGAACGTGTAGAACGATTAGAAAAACTCAAAGATACTGATGTGATAAAAGAGTTAAATTCACTTCATACGCAAGGCGTCGAATTAGTTGAACCAAGTGATTTATCAGGAAGTGTTCGAGGTCGACATAATTTGTATTCACACTTAGAATTAACAATTTCAAATGCTGAAAAATTAGTGACTATTTTAACGACACCACAAGGTTTAATTCGTAAAGTAGAAGGTTTAAAACCAATTTTTGAAAAGCTCAAAAAACGAGGTGTTACTATTCGAATAGCTGCACCTTTAACAAAAGATTGTGCAAATGCTGTAAAAGATTTAGAGGGTGTTGCTGAAGTTCGACATACTGACAAAATTCTTGGCCGTTTCACACTAGTGGATGCAAGTGAGATTGTCTTTATGGTTATGGACGACAATGCAGTTCATCCAACATATGATGTTGGGATATGGGTAAACACTCCGTTTTTTACTCAGGCATTAGAGAATTTATTTGAACTTGCTTGGAACGAAATGAAACCAGCAAAAGAATTCTTAAAAATCAAAGCATAAGTTGAATAATGTTCAACTTTTTTTCTTTTTTGTTGGTTTTTTTTTTGTAGAAGAAACTCGTTGACGACTTGCAATTTCTTTTTCTAATTCATCAATTTCTGTTGTGAGCATTTTGACTGTTTCCGTATTGTCTTCTTGCTCAAGTAATTCACCAGTTTCAGGACACTGATAATTAAATTCAATAGCTTTTTCAAATGTTAATCGAACTGCGCGGGATTCTCCTGAGAAAAACACATTATTTTGTTCTCTATGAAGCCTGTCTTTTAACGATTGCAATTGTTTTTTTTTAATTTCCCAGTATAAATGGTCAAGATCATTCGGTTCATAAGTCCAGTAATATATGTACCATCCTTTTTGTTTATCTTTTTTTCGATAAAATGATACGAGATTTGCATCGAGCAATCGATACAACATATTTCGAATGATATTAATTTCGATTTCTAATTCTTGTGCGATAATAAACTCCGATACGTTTTTTTTGCCTTTGAGATACTCAACTAGTGTGATGACATCATCTCCAGCTATTTCACTTATAACAAAGTGTGTTGTTTTTTTATCGAGTTTCATTTGCAAAAGGTTGTATATGACAAATACTTTTTTTAAAGTTTTATGTTTCAGTTTTTTGTCACAACTTATTAGTTAATACTTTAATTTATTTATAAATCTTTCGCTTTTAACGTAGTTTTTGAAAATTTATATCTGTTTTTCGAGAAAATGACTCATTTGTAATAATTCTTCTAGTGTTATACCCCGAATTTCTGCAATTTTTTTTGTAATTCCATAATTATTTGGAGTTTCTACTAAATCTTCGACAAGCAAAAATTTCCATGGTTTTCGGCTGAATCGAACAGCAATCCAACATTCTGCTCCAAATTGTCCTGAAAATGAGAGAAAATCTTCAATTTGTTTTTTTGAGATATACCTTGATTCTCCTTTGATAGTTTTACATTCAAATGAAAATATTCGTCCGGAATTTCCAGCAATAACATCAGTTGATGGAGTGACAGTTGATCCTGATCCGGCGACTCTGATTGCGGCAAACCCATATTTTTGTAAAAGATGGACGAGCTCGCGTTCTGCAGCTATACCTTTTGATTTGAGCGACATATATTTTTTTTCTATTATTTTATTTATAAATACTCTTATAGTACTTGTCTAGTCCAAAACTAAAAAACATTTAAACATTCCGTGTTTTTAGAAAGTATGCAAAAAAAATTTGTGTTTGTATGTTTACTTATTATCTTATTTCTCCGTATATTTTTTCTATTTTCAGTTGAGACATTTGTCTTAGATGAATCATACTTTCACCTGCGTCATATAGAACATATTCAGGAACACAAGAATCCCATGAATTATGACGAGTTAAGCTTTTTTGGACGCTATTATGCAGGTAATCCTTTAATTTATACTGTTTTAGCTATTTTACTTCCTACTGATAATACCCATTTTTGGTTGCTTGTTTTATCTCAAATACTATGGTTTTGTACAAGCGCACTTATTTTCTTAATTATTATACAATTATGTAAAAATATGTGGTACGGAGTTCTTGGGATAGTAGTGTATAGTTTTTTTCCTATTCATGCATTGTATACGATCTCAAGCTTTAGTTTGTATTCGTTTTTTACGCTCCTTTTTTTATTTGTACTTTATGCATTCATTTTATGGCGAAAAACAAAGAAACGAATTTGGTATTGGATATTTGTTTGTGCATTCTTATCTACTTTATTTTTCCATCAGTTAGGACTTCTGCTCTTATTTTCATATATATTGTATATTTTCTTTCGAAAAATTAATTCATTAGATATTGAAAAAAGAGAAATTGAATTTAGCGTTTTCTCTTTGATAGTTGGATTATTTCTCTATTATGTATTATTCACAGAGGCTCTTTTGACTCATTCGATTTACATATTCTTTACGCAGTTTTATACATTGTCTCCTGTTGAAAATATCACTTATTTACCTCAGATGGGACTTTTAGCATTAGCATTTGGATTATATGGTTTATACCAATTACTTGTTAATCAAACCGTACAAAAAGGTATTTCATTTTTCTTCCTTTCATTTTTTATGACAGTTCTCTTTTTTTTAAGTATTGGAACTATTTCTTTTTTTGGAGGACTTTATATTATTTGTAGTGTGGGAAGTGTT
>JBLKOV010000084.1:0-3446 GCA_047603085.1 Candidatus Woesearchaeota archaeon | reverse complement strand
TTTACTGCTTGGTTTAAAACTTTAGTTGAAACCCCATACAATTCAGCAAGATCTCGATCCAACATAACTTGCTTACCGCGAATTGTATACATTTTCTCTTTCAAATTTGTAAAAAAAAACAATTACATTTATATAATACCTAATACATTAATGTAATATATGTTACAAAAATGTAATTTGTGGAATGTTGCAACAGTGTTTTTTACAGAACCAGAAACCCCTTTTGAATTAATGACAATTTCAAAAAAAATACAACTTGCTCACACATCAGTTAAAAAGCATCTACACACACTTATAGAGCTTCAAATAATCAAAACACAAAAATCACAACTCGGAAATAAAAATAATATCGTATACACAGCAAAAAAACGACATCCTAATTATATTCACTATAAAAAAATACATAATATTAATGCACTATACAAATCTAGAATAATCGATTACCTCACAGAAAAGTGTCAACCAAATTCTATAGTACTTTTTGGCTCATATGCCAAGGGAGAAGACACCAAAACAAGTGATATCGATTTGTTTGTTGAATCACAAGAAGAAAAACTTAAGTTGGAAGATTTTGAACAAATTTTACACAGAAAAATTCAAATTCACTTTAAAAGTTACTTTCAAGCATTTCCTCCGGAATTAAAGAATAATATACTCAATGGAATAGTGCTCGCAGGATATTTGGAGGGATACGATGCGTGAATACATAGAACCAGATAAAAACAAAGCAAAGTCCCTATTTAAAATGGCAGATGAGTTGTTACGAAGAGTTGAATTGATTTCATTTGAAGAGTTTCCCGCTCCAAATTTGAGTGACTACTATGATATAATTCATATGTTTTTAGACGGATTATTATTATGCAGAGGATTAAAATTCAAAGGTGAAGGAGCACATTATGAACTCATAGAGGGTGCCAAACAAGAAACAATCATAACTGAAAGTGAGGCTCAATTCCTGCAACAAATACGAAATATACGAAATAAGCATAAATACGAAGGATTTTCAGTATCTGTTGATTTTGCAAAAAGAAATAAAGAAAAAATAAAAAAAATAATTGACAAATAACGAAAAGAACACGCGAATAACTAATATCTAAATTATCAATCTAAACGTAATATATTTGAGGTACAATGTTCCATCATAAAAAATACCTTGAAATGACGTTAATTGCTTTTGTTCGATTGCGTTAAAGATTTGGTCGAAGTGTTTGTCGTGTTCAAGTTGTTTGAGTTCGACTCTATCTAATCGTTTAAATATTGAAGCATTTTGTAGTAAACTATTTCGCATACTTACAAATGCGCGCATAATAGTAATATTCACTTTAATAGCGACATCACTATGTAAAACACCAGACAAAGAAGCAACTCCCTCTTGAGTAAATACGAAAGGAAGATATTTAGTGTGCCTTCCTTTCCCTACCTCTATGGTCGCAAATTGCGACCTTAGATAATTAAGTTCATCTTTTTTGAGCTGAAAACAAAAATCTTCTGGAAATCGTTCTATATTCCTTCTCACTTGCTCATTAAGTCTTTTTGTTTTAACACCATGCAACTCAGCCAAATCTCTATCAAGCATAACTTGCTTACCGCGAATTGTGTGAATTTTATCTTTGAGGTTCATATTTTGATAAAATAACTACTCATTCAAATAATCTCACTAAAATTTTTCGAAAATATTTCAAAAAAAACTATTTCTTTCCTACTTCTTATGAAAATAAAAAAGAATCATTGTCTATCATCGATAAGTGCTGTAAGAATTTTCATCAACTTCTCAATGTCATGAAAAGCATTTTGTGTAACTTTTAGAGAAACTGGTTTTCCATAATAATTAATTCCATTTCGTAATCGTCTGAGTCTATCAAACACTTCTGACTCATATAATCTGTCATTTTCTTTTAAATAATATGTATACGCTTCATGCGAATACACCTTAAATCCATCTATGAGACAGAGTGCTTCAACTACTTGACGAAGTGATTCATAACTTTGAGAAAAAAGTATTGATGATGTCTCTTCAGTAAGATGAATAGTTTGTATTGCCTGAAAGTTTTTCTTAGCCATCTTAACTAAACTTCTTGCTTGCTCAACATCAGGTTGGGATTTTCGCACTTTTCCATTTGTCATAAAATGAGTAAAATTCATTCATAAGCCTCAATAAAACCTTGTAATACTATGCCGTTTAAAACATTATTGCGTAATTCTTTGGGAAGTTTTCGAAAATCAGTTTTAGTATACGTAAATAAATGAATTTCTCTTCCTAAAAATTCCTCATATTTTGTTACAGAAAATTCTTTTGGTTCATCACAAATGACGCAAATATCAATATCACTCTCTTTGGTCATCTCTCCTTTTGCACAAGAACCAAAAAGAATAATTGTTGGTTCAAAAAGTATATCATTTAAGTCTGTAAGCAATGTGGTTTGCAATAATTGCATCTGTAAGAAATATGTTTTCGTTAACATAGCTTTTTTTGTATCAGCAAATGAAATAAGTAATTTATCATCCTTTGTAAGATTTAAAACACCTTCATTTTCTAATTCTAAAACAAACTTTTTCACAGTACTTGGATGTAACCCAATTTCTCTTGCCAAAGCTCTCAAATGTAATCTATCATATGAAAGCAAAGTGACTAATAGTGAATTTCGTTTATTCATAAACATAGAAATGTCTTACTCACTTATATATTTGTCTATTTTTATAGACAATTGTCTAAAAAATTAGACGTTTTGATTTAAATCTTGTCCAGTGGGTTCTGTTTTATCTTTGAGAACGCAAACCATTTTCTCCCTACATCTTACGAAAATGAAACATTTTCTCAGATTCCAAAAACTCTGTTTTTGATATCTTTTAACGAAGCACCAATATGATACGTCATATTGTCAATAATCTATCGCAAAATTGTCCGAATGGTGTGATTTCTATACTGCACACATAATATAAAACCGACAACACACCATTAATCATACACATTTTTTCGATATCCTATTCTCACGACGTAAAGAGTTTTTGCTTTTATGACAATATCAAGAATAGCCCTATATTTAAGAACTCGTATTCTCCATAATTTTGATCCTTTTAATCTTTTTATATACGGATAAGGATTATCTTTTATAGTATACAACTTTTTTAGTATGACTTCTACATCACTTTTTGGAATCTTATGAAGAAATTTATTTGATTCATCTGAGAAAATAACTTTCATAGTCTAATTCCGAATTCTTTTGCAACATCTTCAAGCGTATGTACTTTACCATTTTTGATATCTTCTAATCCGTTTTTTATTGAAGTAATATCTGCTTCAGTAAATGGCTCATCCTCATATTCATCTAAAACAAAGTTAAGAACCTCATCATAAGATTCTCGTTCAAATCGCTTTAAACTTGCTAGTCGATCTAAAGTAAGTTTTGATATCTGAATTGTCGTTTTCATGTTATGTACTTACTATA
>JBLKOV010000083.1:0-3521 GCA_047603085.1 Candidatus Woesearchaeota archaeon | reverse complement strand
GCTAAAAGATGGGGAGTTTCTTTTGATGGTGAGACATTCTTGCAAGAGTTAAAAAAAGATTGAAGGTAACGCTCTGAACATTAAATTTAAAAAAAGAAACACTTTCTCTTGTATTATGACAGAACAATCACCTCCAAATGAAGTACCTGAAGAAGAAATTCGATTTGATATTCGAATTCCAAAGAGTCGTATAGCCGTGTTAATAGGACAGAGCGGTGAAACGAAAAAAACTATTGAATCTGAGGCATATTGCCGGTTAGAAATTGACTCTCATGAAGGAGATGTACAAATATTTGGAACAGATGGATTAAAATGTTATGTCGCAAAAGATATTATTCGAGCAATCGGTCGTGGGTTTAATCCCGAAATAGCACTTACACTTATAAAATCTGAAAATTCATTAGAAGTTATTGACCTTTCTGAAGGATTTAAATCAAAAAATCAAATGTTACGGGTTAAGGGTAGAGTAATTGGCTCAAAAGGAAAGACTCGAAGTGTTATAGAAAAAACATTACAAGTTCAAGTTTCTGTTTTTGGAAAAACAATCAGCGTTATAGGTGAAGTTGAAAGAGTACTTTGCGCAAAACAAGCTATTGAAATGATAATTGATGGTTCTCCTCATTCATCAGTGTATCGATGGCTTGAGAAAAAAGAAAAATCCTTTGCACAATTAGAAGTACTTGGCTCATCAAACCCATTAAAAGAAGAATTTCAAAAATACGCTGATTGAATATATGATAGTTATGCATCCTTTTACAAAAAATACACTGGATTGGTATACATCACACAAACGTTCTTTACCTTGGAGAGATACGACTGATCCCTATGCAGTTTTTATCAGTGAATTTATGTTGCAACAAACGCAAGTATCGAGAGTGCAACCAAAATTTGAGTTATTTCTCAAAACATATCCAACTATTCATGATGTAGCGCAGGCAAAATTATCTGATATACTGGTTTTATGGGTTGGTTTGGGATATAATAGACGGGCAAAATACTTGTATGAATCTGCAAAATATATAGTGAAAAATCATAATGGAATTATACCTGATGATGTACTAACTCTTCAAAAAATATCAGGTATTGGGCCATATATGGCTGGCGCAATTTGTGCTTTTGCATATAATAAACCAGTTCTTGTTATTGATGCAAATGTTAAACGTGTCATGAATCACGTATTTGGCATAACTGAAAAAGAGATACCACAGAAATTACAATCGCTCATACCACAAAAAAGCGCGAGAGATTTTTACAATGCGTTGATGGACATTGGTTCGTATTATTATAAAAAAAACGCTAATTATCAGGATTATCCGTATAAAAAATTCTGTCATTTTTATCTTGGTAAACCAATTCCTCCTCTAAAAAAATATAAACAGCCCTCCTTTAAAGGTTCGAATAGATATTATCGAGGTCAAATACTCAAATTATTTCTTCATACATCAACTATTCCCTTAGATAAAGTTGAGCAGTTTGAAGAAAAAGAGAAATATCTCTCAGCAATTACTCAGTTAGAAAAAGAAGGTTTTCTTATTCAAGAGAATAATCAGGTCTATTTGAAGAAGTAGACTTTTCTGTATTTTGAAAAGGGAATCCGTACAGAATAGGTATTCGCATTTCAAAATCATCAATCCATGTGTATTCTGATGAAACTAGGTCTTGTAGACTCTCAATTATCACTTTCTCAATAGGATCAATATATGATGGATTTTGTGCTTTTTTTTGTAGTCCTCGTATAGCAAATGGTGAAAATGGTGCATTAGTTTCTGTGTATGACGTAAATGATCTTCCATCATAATAATTTGCCAAAAAGGGATTCTGATAATCTACAAAAAATAATTGGTGTAAATACGATATTTTTCTTGGAGCATAGAGATCCACAAAATACTGTTTTTCAATACCAATATCTAGTTGAGTAAGTTTTTCATATATTTCATCCGTTGTTGGATTATCTTCTAAAAACATATTTCTCAATGCAGTAGCATATAATGGTCTGAGTCTAATGAATTCTTCATTATTTTCATGCATGAAAAATGGTTTTTGAATACGTAATATTTGCTCTTTAAAGGTATTCGCAAGTTCTTCAGGTTTGGTGTCTCTGGCGAGAAATTCTATATGTGATTTTACAAGGGGTTCAGTCATATAGTGTATAGGCTTTTGAACTATTTAAACTTAGCGTTTAGTTCCCATCTCGTTTCGTAAAGATTGTCCAATATCATAAATAGGGGTGAGATGTTTCTGTGAAACTTTGGCAAGGCCAAGAACAGTATCTTGATGATATACTCGTACAAATGTATGTTCTTCCACAGGTGCTTGAAAATCTAAAACATCTTTTCCATAGACAAAAAATAGACTTTGTTTTTGTGAAATGGATACTTTTGGGAGATTCTGACAAAATTTATCTAAGAAATATCGTGTTGGTTCAAATTGCTCTTGCTGGATTTTCCCAAGACAGGTCCCAATATATTTAGGCTGAAATTTTGATAAATATTTTGCATATTCATCAGGCACGAAAAATACACGATCATATACTCGTATTATGCGAAGGTTATCAGGTATTGATATATCATATCTTTGACAAAAACGAGAAAGGGGTTCAATGTTAGACAAGAATCTCAACCTCTATTCCTATATATGTATGAATGTATGTTCGAATTCTTTGAATGTGTTTATCAAGTTCTAATTTGGCGATTTCCTGTTCGTTTCGTTCAAGCTGATGCTCAACTAATGCAATCTTTTTTTGTTGTACTTCTTCTCTTCCTTGTAAATCTTTGAGTTCAAGTTCATAGAATAAAGGTTGAAAAGGAGCTTCTCCACGTTTTTTTCTTTCAAGTTCGATTGCATACTTTGGATCTTCTTTTATATGAGCAATTTTGGTATGTATTTTGTGCAAAATTATGTGTTGTTCATCAAGAATTTTATTGAGTTTTTGTTTTTCTTCTTCAAACTTTTTCGTTTTTTCTTTCTTTTCAAAATACAGTGCGATTTGTTCAAGTAACGCACGTTGCTTTTTTACGATATCAACATCAGTTATATCAACAAATTGTCTTTGATTTTGTTTTATTTTTTCTATAACATGAATAGTTTGTGAGTATTTTGAATGAAAATATTTGAAAAGTACATGTTCAACTTGGTGTTGTTTTTGTTCAATTTTTGTGATAATTTCACGAATGTTATTGTAAAAATCTTGGTATTCGTCTAGCGTTTCAAATTCTTTTTTTTCTTGTAAAATTGAATCTAATTCTTCACATACTTGAATCCATTTTTGCTTATAATCAGTAATTTGCTTTTTGAGATGATCCTTTGGTTCATGAAAACCCTCTTGCGAGAAGATATCTATTTTTGTTTGTAGTTCTTTTTGATAATCTGTTAATGCTTGAGCATTAGTCTGTACTTGGGTGAGAATAGGTCTAATCTGAGGTTTACACTGTAAAATAACCCATTTACGAAGTTTTGATAGACGAACAGTTGCAACTTCAGTTTCTTCTTTTTTTTGAAAAAATCTTGTAAAGATCCCCATA
>JBLKOV010000082.1:0-3547 GCA_047603085.1 Candidatus Woesearchaeota archaeon | reverse complement strand
TAATCAATATGCAACCATTCTTTTTTTTGAATAGTAATCTGATTATCAGTACGTAAGGTAAATGAATGATAATCTCCGCGCGGTATATCTTCAGGTCCGTCAATAATTTTTCCGGTTACTCGCAAAGTATGTAATGAGGGCTCATATTCAATTTTTTCTGCTTGAATACCTAAAACCACTGTTTTTCGAATAACTTTGACATTTCTATCCGTACTTTGATCCCCAATTTTTATTTTTCGTTCAGTTTTTCCAAAGAGACAGTCATCTATTTCGATGATTTTTGAGAGACTCCAAAGATCGTCAAGACTTTGAATCTGCACACAAACTTCCTGTTTTTTTGGATTTTTGTCAATAATTTTCATTTTTAACACATAATAAAGAGTCGATACATTTAAATAGTGTATTATTCATATTTAAATTGATTTATTGAAGGTATCACTCAGAATGTATACAAAGAGAGGAGTTAATCCTACTGGTACGGGCGCACCATTTATTATAGTCTTAACGTTTTTAATAGTGTTTTATATTTTATTCTTACCTCCTGCAGATAGAGCGGCATTACTTGATAATGATGTCATACCTGGTACTGGTGGTACAGGAACACCAACTCATACCACTCGGAGCTCAAGCGCTGAATTTGAAGAAATATTTCCAGGTCCTGGACCTGTTTCTGCTCAAACTCGAACAGAATATGAGCACATATTAGGAAGTTTCACGCTCCGTGGAGAGTTTAATGCCCGAGTAATAGAATCATACGATGATTTTTCTCTGTATACTACGGTGTTTTCCCAAAATGTTCAAACTCGAACATTTCACATTGATGACCTTCGATTTACCGAAAATGTATTACTCACCTTTAATGTTCCGCAAGCAGAAGGTCATTTAGAGGTGTATTTGAATGGTTTTGAAATACTGTCTGCACAGATAACATCATATAATGTTGGACCCATATTACTACGAAATCAACATTTATCTCACACAAATGAACTTGAATTTCGAGTTTCCTCACCAGGTTTACAGTTTTGGCAGAGAAACGAATATGTGATTGAAAGTTTGCGAATAGTTGGAGATATTATTGATCCAGAACGATTACGTTCGACTCAATCTTTTGATTTACGACCTGTTGAAGTACAACAATTCCAAAGTGCGCAATTACGATTTATACCTGAATGTCAACAATTGGATGCAAGCAGATTATTTATTTCAGTAAATAATAATACTATCTACTCATCTCTTCCTGATTGTGGAACAGTAAATATCATTCCTATCCCGCGAAATAGTGTGAGAGAAGGAGAAAATACATTAACATTTGAAACAAGTGATGGGGCCTATACAATTGATGTTGTCCGAGTTAGAACGCAACTAGATCAAGATGAAGGCGTAACACATTTTTTCGAATTAGACACTGATTTTTTTACTTCTTCTTCAGCAAATGCTTCTATAAAAAGCGAGTACGAAGGTTTTATTGATATTCAGTTCGTCGATGATGGACGAAGAAAACAAGCAGAATTATTAGTAAATGGTGTGCGTGTTGGAGTTGATACTCGTCAAGATGTATTTACTCGCAGAATAGGAGAATTTTTACAACCGCGAAATAATTATATTCAAGTAATTCCGTTAAATGATTTTTCTTTAGTTCAAACAACAGTCAGAATTGAAAAACGATAGTACGTATGTCAGAAAACCAAAATGCTCAAGTGTGGAACCAATATGCTCAAAACTCAATCAGCGGTACGAATATTTCTATGGCATATTTAATTATGATTGTAGCTCATTTAATAGATCATGCACTTTTTCAACTTTCTTACTCTCAACCAAGATTATTATTTCAATTCTTAGTTGCAGCAGTTTTTATACTGATTTTATTACAAGATAGAGATGAAAAAATGCATACTTTCATGGGGATTTTATTAGTTGGTATGTTATTTTTCTTATTGAGTAATCTCGCTTTGCAAATGTTTCCGTCAGGTCAATTCGCTTTAGGAGGCTGGCTTATTCGAATTTTATTTATAGTTGTACCTTTTGTCATAATTAGTATACTTTTTAAGAAAACAACAAATGAAAAATTTAAACCCAATATCGGTATCATGGGTCTTTTTTTCTATGTGGCGTTCGCACTTCCGTTTATTAGTGAACTCGTACATACAAATCAAATACTGCAAGGTGTCGGAGGGGGTGTAATCGGCATTGGTTTTCAATTACCTTTTGAATTTCTCATCGTTGTACTACCTGCGTGGATGTGGTACTTAAATTCATTAGAAGTTCATGGTTCAAAAGCAAGTAAAGCAATACCTTCTATTGTTAGATTTATCGAAATAGTTGCAATTTTGATCCTCGTGCTTTCAGTTATAGCAGCAAACTATGTTGCGGTTGACTCTGAAAATACGGGAGGATATGGCGGTGATTATTTAGGTGTTGCAAAAGACTTCTTTTTATCAGGATATGATGCAGCAGTATCTGCTATTTTAGGAAGAAGCGAAGAATTTCAACAACAAGCAGCTTTAGCGCTAGATTTTGAAGGTGATGTTGAACAGGGTGCTGAAGCAAATGTGGGATTAACTGTAGAGCGACTTCAACAATCTCAACAGCGTCTAGTACAAGGTTCTGAAGCTGCATTTTTCACAACACTTCAACTTCGTTCATTTGGTACTAATGTTCCTGTGACAATAACTTGTAATGCGGTAAACGTTCGAGGAAGGCCAATTTTTGAAGGTATAGTTTCAAATCCGTCTTTTGTAGCAAACGATTTTCGAAATTATGACATCACCTGTAGATTTCCATTTTTACCAGGAGGAGAACAATATACGGTGAATTTAGAAACACAATTTGATTATGTTGTTTCTGCATACTTAAGACGTTTTTTTGTGCGTGAGGGATTACTTGATCAGTTTCGAGGGTCAAATGTTCCGCCTGAAACGCTTTTCTTCCAACAATATAATATTCGTGATACGAACACTGTGTCAATTCATACAAGAGGACCTATAAGTCTTCATTTAAATACACCAAATGTTGTAGAGGAACTTCGTCAAACGGCAGGAGATAGATCTCGATTTAGATTGCAATTAGGTTTACGAAATGAACCTCGGTGGGAAGGTCGATTATACGCGATTAATATGGTTCTTATATCATTGCCTGTTGGTTTTGAAATTGCTCGTGGCGGCACATCGCAAACATCAAATTTACTTTGTACGACTGGTTCTTTTGAAAGTAATATCTCGCAAATGACATTTGATGAATGTCAAAATATGAGAGAACCTTTCTCACAACTAGATTGTCAAAATTATGTTCATTATAAAATTGAACCTGTTGATAGATTTGCGGCTGAATCCATTTCGGTAGAATATGAGCGAGCAAGAACTCAAGAAGTTGTTTTTGCATGTGATATTGAAGCTTTAAATACAAATGAAATTCTTGGAAATGCAGCATTTAGTATGCATAGTTTCCGTTCGAGAGTTGCATATACTTATGAAAATAAACAATCGGTTTCTCTTCGCGTTGAAGAACCGGATGTGCGAGATAGAATTATTGTACCTGACATAGAATCTCT
>JBLKOV010000081.1:0-3605 GCA_047603085.1 Candidatus Woesearchaeota archaeon | reverse complement strand
AAAGCTGTAAAAAAAGCAGTGAAAAAAGTTGCAAAAAAGGCAGTGAAAAAGGCTGCAAAGAAGAAAGCTGTAAAAAAAGCAGTGAAAAAAGTTGCAAAGAAGAAAGTTGCAAAAAAAGCAGTGAAAAAAGTAGTTAAGGAAAAAACTGCAAAGAAGAAAGCAACAAAAAAACGTTAATTACGCACATCAAGTAAAGCGTTAAAACGCTTTACTGATATATTTATTCAATGACACAATTACTCATTATAATACTCAGCATTGTCGCATTAATAGTGTTAAGTATCATCTTATTCAAAGTTGTGACATTTATAGCACGAGTAATTGTGGTTATTGCAATAATTGCAGTCATTATCTACGTTTTATTAAACATTGATGTTTTTATTCAGTTCGTTCAAGGTTTCTTCAGTACTCAAGTCGAACCAGTACTGAATGAAACGCTGAATCAAACGCTAAACGAAACTGTAGTTACAAATAATACGGTTGATTCATAAGAATACAGTATAGATTATGCATGAAAAAAAGAGGATTATTTTGGATAAGTATTTTACTCATTTGTCTTATTCCTCTTTATGCTGATACGATATTATATCAAACATATTTTACATCAGGGGATCAAATGCAATTTGGTCAAAATTTGTATGATATCTCTATTGATGTTACGGGTCAACAAGTCAGATTACTTAAACGCGGTGGAGGAGAATCATTTTTAATACAGCGAGGCGGGAATGTTGATGCGGGGAATTATAATATAGCATTTTTACATTCACAAAATTTTACGGATTCCCAAGGTAACAGATATTATGAGGCCTTACTTCAATTAACGCATTTAGAACCACAAATTTCTTACTCGTGGGTTTTTGAAGAAATATCGGATTATATATTTGAACCATTTGAAATTCAATTTCGAGTTGAAAATACTGGATCGCGAACTGCAAATGATGTGCGTTTCTCACATTCTTTTCCGAATGTTAAATTTACCCGAGTTAGCGGATGTGAAGTTGAAGATTCAACAGTTTTTTTCATGCAAGATCTCGAACCTGACAAAGAAATAACTTGTCGGTATAGATTTGAACCGCAACGTGAGTTTTTAAATCAACAGTTATTCTCCTCACTCACATTTATGTATGAAGAGCAAGAAACTCGTATATTTCCAAGTTCATTAACGATTACTGCCTTTGCTCCAATTGTATTTGATATTGCATTTAACACAAGTTCGATAAGAATTGGAGAAGATTTTATGCTAAATATAACTGCGATAAATATTTATGATTCTCGATTAGATTCTATTTCATATGATTTATTTATTCCTCGTTCTATTATAACGCAATATATAGATGGCTCATTTGAAAAAGTCGAAACAAATGTGGATCAGTATGATGCTGCAAGTCATACTTTTTCATTAAATCGATTTCAAAATAAGAGTTTTTCCTTTGTATTCCAAGCAAGATCTCAAGAAGTATTTCCATTTTTTCAGCGATATTCCTATACTTTTAAAAATCACCTAGTGGAGACAGATTTGCAAAATTTATTTGTTCTCTCAACAACTGATGATAATACGTCGCTAGAAACAAATCATAGTGACGCATTTGAATTTGAGTATAATATAACCTCAAATATGACTTCTTTTCAGGAATTAGATATTGATTTTGCCTTTCGAAACCGTAATGATGTCAATTATTCAAATGTTACAGTTCAAGTATTATTTGATAATGAATTACTTTTTGAACAAAGTAGATTTGTGCAAGCATTATTTTTAATTCGAGTGCCGACGATAAAATTCCGAGTACCTTCGGTAATGGAAGAACAAGAAAAACAATTTCAAATTCGACTACAATATATGTATGATAATCAAAATTACACTTATATTAATTTTCATAATGTGACAGTTCATCCAGTATATCCTATTGATATTAGACATAATATTTCTCATACGAATGCAACAGTCTCAGAAATTATCAACGTGAGTGTCTATGCCTCTTCAACTCAGCCTGGAAGGTCGTTTCAGTACGAGTTTAGGGAAATAATTCCTCCAGAGTTTATAGTACGTGGTCAGACTCAACGAAATGTCACACTCCGACAGGATGTTGAATCATTAATTTACTCATATCAATTAATACCAAGGGATATTCAAAATGAAACTCTTTTTGATATCACTACCCTTGCATCAACGTCCTATCTTTTTGATACGGGTGATACAGTGGATATATCTCTGCAAAATACGACGCAAATCCTGGTAACGCCCTTTTCAAATGAACTCTTATTTACTTTTGCATTTGATGATGTAGCGCAGAAATTGATACCATATCAAAAACGATTTTTTTTCCATAATAATGGTTCTCGACCCATTAGTGATTTAGAGATTAGGCCTGTTCCAACAGAAAACATGGATGTCAGTAGCAAAATATTCCGATCTTCAATTATTGTTCCTGGTGAAACTCAAAGCGAATCTTTTTTTTTCCGGGCATTAGATAATGAGAGTTTGGTTCCGACAATTATGTTTTCATACAGAACTCCTGAAAATGTCTTGATTACACGATATGAGGAACTGGGAAATATATCTGTAGAAAGTTCAGATATGATTGACTCCATCCAGACACCATTTATAGAAGCCCGAGTCTATTGGGATGGTAACTATTATTATTCAGTAACTGAATATATCAATAAGACAATAATTAATTTTGATACACAAGAACCCATAATATTTGGACAGAATTCATCTGAAATCGTGACAAATGCATTCTTTACGTATTCTTTTCTTACACATGAGTTCCATCGTGCAGTACCAATTCGCTATATGCAATTTCAAGAGCCTGAACTAGTTGATGAAACTGCCATAAGTATAAATGATACTTTGGTGGATAACGAAAGTTTAACTGATATTCAAGAAGATGATAGTCCAGTTGTAGTTCATGTACTTATTGCAATCAGTATTTCTTTAATAATTGGTATCATACTTTTAATTATTGTAACTTTGGTGACAAAAAAGCCAGTTACTGTATCCCAATTCTCAGAACAAAAAAGTGTTAAACCAAACAAAGAAAAAACCCCCGTATCTTTGGTTCAAACAACGCAAAAAATTATAACATCAATTCCACAAAAATCAATCCAAAAAAAACCTCTGCAACAAACCGAATCTTCATATAAAATACGTTCAACAAAAGAACAACTAGCGCATACAAAATCATTAATTTCTTCGCTGAAAAATGCACAGAAATAATACGTAAAATTGCGATACGGCCTGATATATGCTCGCGTGTTACTATTCTAGAAATACAACATAAGTATTTAAATAAAACTTCTGATAATTATAGTAAATAAAAAGGGGTATGTCTGAAATGCTACGGGTGCGAGAAAAATATTTAATTTACATTGGAGGTAAGGTATGAATATTTCATCTATTTTGGCGTTCATTATACAACAGTCTTTAATCGATAGTTCACAAACAGAGATATTGGATGCCGTGTTACATATTTGTCAAAAAGAATTTTCACTTTCACTTTCTCGAAAAAAAGCGCATGCGTTATTTGAGACAATACAGTCTTCATCAAAAAAAAAGTTGAATGATAAGTCAAAATCTTTATCACAACGACACAAACTGCGTTTTC
>JBLKOV010000080.1:0-3640 GCA_047603085.1 Candidatus Woesearchaeota archaeon | reverse complement strand
AGCAAATGCAGAACTTATAAGCATGATGCTCATAATCATTAATACTAAACATATTTTTTTTTTCATTTTGTCACCTTTTTCTCTTTATTCTTTTTGAAAATGTTTTATCGCGTTTTCACGTTCTTTTTTTGTATACGTTTTTTCAGAAACAATTTTTCCATCTGAAAGCGTAATTGTACGTTGAGCCCATTTTGCTAAATCATCATCATGTGTTACCATGATAATTGTTGTGTTATGCTTCTCATGAAGCTCAAGCAAAAAATCCATTATTTGTTTTCCCGTCTTACTATCTAAATTCCCTGTTGGTTCATCAGCAAGAATAACTTCAGGTTCATTTGCTAATGCTCGCGCAATTGCAACTCGTTGTCGCTGTCCACCAGATAATTCACCAGGAGTGTGATTACGACGATTTTCTAAATCGACTAATTCTAGCACTTTATGAACTTTTTTTGCAATTTTTGATTCAGAAACATTTTGAAATGCCATTGGTAATGCAATATTTTCATATACGCTGAGTGTTGGCATCAGATTAAATGTTTGAAAAATAAATCCTATTTTTTTTCCACGAACTTGGGCCAATACGCTCTCACTCATTTTTGTAATATTTTTGCCATCTAAAAGAACTTTTCCACTTGAGGGAAGATCTAAGCATCCAATTTGATTTACCAGTGTTGATTTTCCAGAACCACTTTTTCCGATAATTGAGACAAATTCGCCTTTTTTGACTGCTAATGAGACTCCATTTAATGCAAAAACTTTTGCTTTACCCATCTTGTAGACACGTTTTACATCAATTAATTCTATGATTTTTTTTTCCGTCATTTTGATAAGACCTCATTTACTACCTTTTCCCACATTGTTTTCATATCTAAGCAAGATAATTGAACATGGAGGTGTAAACAAATTGAATCAAGTGCTGCTTTGAGTTTAAATCCAATGTATTCAATATCAGGTTTAGCTCCAAAAACACCTAATTCTATCCCTTTTTGTATATATTCGTGAAATATCTCTTTTTGTAACTGTGATTCTTGTTGAACACGTTTACGTATCTTAGGATTTTTTTTAATTTGTGCATGCATTTCCCATAGAAAATTACTAAAATATTTATCTTTTTGATACAAATCAATAATTTTATATCCAACATTCAATAAACACTTTTTGTACTGACTTTTCGTTACATGTGATAAAGCAAAAATATCGTTTAATGCATAATGTTCATGGATAAATAAGAGAACCTGAATGAATAACTCATCTTTTGATGGAAAATAATGATACAATGCCCCTTTTGTTAATCCTGATTTTTTTACTATATCGGTTATACTTGTAGATGCAAAACCTTTTTGAGAAAAAAGGACATATGAAGCTTTAAGTATTTTTTCTTTTGTCATTGTGCAAACAAACCGGTCGGTATGATTAAAGTTTTTTGTATTTATAAATCTTTGTAATTATTTAGTTAACAACAGAAATAAGTATACATAGATTCATCGTTTACAAATTACGCATACAAATACGTATCTCTCAAGATAAAATACGCTATTGTCCAGACAATTGTTATCCCATCAACCCATAAGCAGTACGTACAGACTGCGCCTAATATACCAAACTGTACATATAATAACCATAGCGCAAATACTGTTGCAAGTATCATTCCAAATGTTTGGATATACCGTACAATAGGAAGTAAAAAGAGAAATGACTTCTGATTATCTTTTATATGAAATAACTCTATAAGGCCGACTAAAATTAAAAATGAGAAAAAATATATCCCATACCAAGGATTAGAAACTCCAAATGTAGTTGCGTACACACTTGTTGCAACTGTTCCACAACCACCCGCAGTAACATCAGCAAAACAATTTGCAACTATTTCTGTTTGATTTTCAATTGCCCGCTTTTGAGATTCAATAAATACAGCAAATAGAAAATTCACAAACATTGCACTGATTAAGCTTATCCAATAGATAGTCTTAACTTTGTGTTTTTGTAAGTTCTTCCAAGACTGCTTTGGCATGCCCAATTGGTTTCACCTTTTCATATTTTTGCACAATTTTGCCTTTCTTATCGAGTACAAATGTTTCGCGATTTATCCCAAAATATTCTCGACCCATAAACTTCTTTTTTTGATACACACCAAAATATTTTGACACACGAAAGTCTTCATCTAATAACATAAGAATCTGTAAATCTTGGGAGTCACAGAATTTCTGTTTGGTTTTCTGTGTTCCACCAGAGATTCCTATTACCCGAATATTCTCTTTTGCAAACTCTTTTGCTAATTGTGAGAAACCTTTAGATTCTATGGTACATCCAGGTGTATTGTCTTTTGGATAAAAAAATAAAACTGTGTATTTTGACGTATTGTCAATTAACGAATGAGACACGCCATCTTTATCGACAAGCTCAGTGTTCTCTATCTTATGACCTATTTCAAGACTCATTTTGTTTTTTTTGTAACTCTTCTATATATGCAATAATATCATCATCTTGATCTTTCATTCCAACAACTTCGACAAAAATTGGAACTGATGGCTGACCAGATAATGTTTCAACGAGACTTCGATCTTGTGGATCAATATCAACAATATCATACTCAATATTTGTTTCATCAAGATGTGTTCGTGCATTCTGACAATATGGACATGTCGGAATTTGAATTAATATTCTTCGTTTTTCTACCATACACACCATTAATTGATTTTTATTTAAAAAGTTAGTGTAAGAATACTATAAGATTTTTACCAATACGTAAACTTCACAATACCTTGTTTCACTTTACATTGGCATAAGAGACGTTCTTTTTCTGACATACCCATATCTAATTCTTCCTGCGTGAGTTCAGTTAGGTTTTCTTCGCCTTCTGCGACTTCAACACGGCACGAACCACAGATACCTTCGGTACAACCAAATGGCACACCAAGACCTTCAGCTATGTCATTAAAATGCTCATTATCAGGTACTTCGGCTTCTTGTCCATCCACAAAAATTTTCGCCATATGTTGAGAAATACATGATTGTTTTTAAGTTTTGTGTTAGTATAATGAAAACCAATACTATTATATATGACCTAGTTAATATTTAAAATATGGCAAAATCACAAAAAACCAGCAGAAACTTACAACTTGGCGGGGCAATTGCTGAGACAGTCCTTGCAATTCCAATTATAGGCGGAACAATAATTCTCGGACTAGCATGGTATCCATTATTTATTTTGTTCATATATCACATCATTACACTTGTATTCAGTGCACAAGAATCAACAAGAATTACAGGACCAGTATTAGGTATAGTTGCATCAGTTGTGGGAATCATCCCATTTGTAGGATGGGTACTCCACGTTCTTGCAGCAATATTTCTCTACATTGGAGCATTAAAAAAATAACTTTACTCTACGCGTAGATGACCCATATTTACTCCATTAATCCGAAAAGAAACTGTTCCAACAACTTGAGGTTCAAGTAAAATTTCTTCATACGATTGTGGAGGAACTTCAACTAAAATTTCTGCTCTAAATAATCGTGCTTCAAATCTATTGATTGTTGATCCATTATTATAGACTATTATTGAAGTAGGCTCTAAAGGAATTGTCAAAGACTGGGGAGTCATACTTGAGCTGTCAAATATTATGTCGGGTTGAATCTCC